>CAMWVM010000017.1 GCA_947177715.1 uncultured Ruminococcus sp. | reverse complement strand
CTACTCCTACTAAAAACATAATGGCTCCCGCCGCCACAGCTATCCGAAAGGATAGGTTGGAGGCGGGGGGATATCTTGCCTAAGTTATATCTGAAACAACGGAGATGTTTGCTATGAACGATAATTTTTCTGTGACTAAAAAAGGCTCATTCAGATTCTGGGGAGATTGGTTCGGTAGACCTCTGGATAATCTTCATAAGCCTATGAAATGTGCATTTGATAAGGATATTCTGATGGTTTTGTTTGAGGACGGTGAAAAGCTAACTGTGTATAATCCGGAAAATGTCGTATCCAATGAGGGGGAGTTTTCAATAGGGGACGCAGCTAAAATTTTGTGGGAATGGTATCCTTATGGTGAAACAATGGCGAAGGAATATAAAAAGTATATTGAGTATGTTCGTTCAACTGATGGGAAAATTGTAAAAAGAACTAATCTGGGAACTGGCATTGAGCAGATAATAGATCCTAAGGAATTTAAGGCGGTGGAAACATATTAGCTTGTTGTGCAATGTGTACAAATTTAAGTTTTGGAATTAATGAAAATTCTACATCACAAAATTTAGCAAAACACTTGAAATTCGGTATATAGTAGTGTATAATATAACTTGCGTGACTGCACAAAGTGTCTGTACTTATGTGTAAGGCACTTAGATATGCGATGAAGTGAAAGGTTGCTGACGGTTTGTCAGGTAATTTTCATGGAGTATGTCCGATTTTAAACCGGGCGACTGTAATACCGAACACAGTATGTGCTTATGCTTCTTGCGAAGGGTGGATTAGTCTGCTTTTGCATAGCATGTGAATGCTTGTGTGTTTGCGTTTGTTGGTCCGAAAAGCCTGTTTGGTTTTCGGTTTTTTTATAGCAAACCACGGAACACGCGGCAGGGTGTAAAAGTTAAATCGGTGTTTAATTGATTTAATTCGGGTTTTACGGATATGGATTTCTAATCCTGCCCCCCATTTTAACATATTGCAACGAGGAGGCGATTTAAGTGGCAGTCAATGAAAAGATCAGAATTAAGATCAAAGGATATGAACACGCAGTAGTAGACGCAGCAGCAGCAAAGATTGTTGATGCAGTTAAGCGTTCAGGAGCACAGGTTTCAGGACCTATCCCACTTCCTACGGATAAGGAGATCATTACAATCCTTAGAGCTGTTCATAAGTACAAAGACAGCAGAGAGCAGTTTGAAATGAGAACACATAAAAGACTTATCGATGTTCTTAGACCAACAAAGGAAACTACAGCAGCTCTTGAAAGTCTTGAGCTTCCTGCAGGTGTAAACATTGTAATGGAAATCAAGTAATTTCCAAAAGAGATTACATGTAATCTCGTACACAATGACAACACGCAGGTCATGTTGGGCACAAAAGTGCTTAACCAATAACCTAAATTAGGAGGAAATGAAAATGCAGAAAGGTATCATCGGAAAGAAAATCGGTATGACACAGATTTTCGATGAGTCAGGAAAAGTAATTCCTGTAACTGTTGTTGAAGCAGGTCCTTGCGTTGTCGTACAGAAGAAAACAGCTGAAAACGACGGCTATGAAGCTGTTCAGCTTGGTTTTGGCGACATCAGAGCAAAGAGAGTTAATAAGCCTCTCCAGGGACACTTCAAGAAAGCTGACGTTGCTTTCAAGAGAACTTTGAAAGAATTCAGACTTGATGATATTTCAGGTTTGAACGTTGGCGATATCGTAAAGGCTGACACTTTTGCTGAGGGCGACATCGTTGATGTAAGCGGTACAAGCAAGGGTAAAGGTTTTGCTGGAACAATTAAACGTCATAACAATGCAAGATTGAAAGAAACTCATGGTACAGGTCCTGTACACAGACATGCTGGTTCAATGGGTGCTTGTTCATCACCTTCAAGAATCTTTAAAGGTAAGGGTATGCCTGGACATATGGGTAATGAAAAGGTTACTGTTCAGAATCTTGAAATTGTTAAGATTGACGCAGAAAATAATCTTATTGCAATCAAAGGTGCGATTCCGGGTCCTAAGAACGGAACTGTAACAATTGTTGACTGCATTAAGAAGGCTTAGTGGAAGGAGGATATAATATGTCACAGATTTCAGTATTTGATATGACAGGCAAAAAAGTAGCCGACACTGAGCTTAACGACTCTGTTTTTGGTATCACACCAAATAAGGGTATTATGCACGCAATGGTTGTAAACTACCTCGCAAATCAGAGACAGGGCACACAGTCTACACTTACAAGAACTGAAGTAAGCGGAGGCGGAAGAAAGCCTTGGAGACAAAAAGGAACTGGTCACGCAAGACAGGGTTCTATCAGAGCTCCACAGTGGGTGCACGGTGGCGTTGCACTTGGTCCTAAGCCGAGAGATTACAGCTATTCACTTAATAAAAAGGAAAAGAGACTTGGAATGAAGTCAGCTCTTTCAACAAAGGTAATTGATGAAAATCTTATCGTTGTTGACACTATTAAGACAGAAGAGTTCAAGACAAAGACAATCGTTGAAATGCTTAAGGCTCTTAACGTTGAGGGCAAGGCTCTTATCGTTATTTCTGAAGCAGATGCAAAGGTTGTTAAGAGTGCAGGAAACATTCCGGGAATCAAAACAGCTACAGTAAACACATTGAACGTTTATGATATTCTGAACTACGACAAATTTATCGTTGCTTCAGACGCTGTAACAAAGATTGAGGAGGTTTATGCATAATGACTAAGACTGCTCAAGATATTGTAATCAAGCCAATTATCACTGAAGATTCTATGGAAAGACTTCAGTCAGGCAAATATACTTTCGAGGTTGCTAAGGATGCAAACAAGGTTGAAATAGCTAAGGCTATTGAAGAATTGTTTGAAGTTAAGGTTGCTAAGGTTAACACAATCAGTGTTAAGGGCAAGCAGAAGAGAATGGGAAGATCTGTTGGATACAGACCTGACCGTAAAAAAGCAATCGTTACTCTTGAGGGAGATAAAACAATCGAGTTCTTTGACGGAATGTATTAATCCGCTGAGGAATTAGCCCTCTAAAAGAGGCGCATGAAAATTGCGTTTCCTTCGGACAAAGCGTTATAACCGAGCAGTGTCCGGAAAGTTTCTGCGAGGCGGCGAGGACCGCTGCGGACAACCGCATTTACGCTTATAAGAATAAGCACACCGCAGAATGTAAGTATGGAGACGTTCTTGGAGGACGATGTAAATTACATTTAATCTTTGACGCCTTCGCAAAACCTAAATTAAGGAGTGAATTCAAATGGCAATAAAGAGCTATAAGCCTACAACTCCGGGTAGACGTGGCATGACTGTTACAGATTACTCAGAGCTTTCAAAGGTAGCTCCATGCAAAAGTCTGCTTGAGCCTCTTAAGAAGAATTCAGGCAGAAACAGCTACGGTAGAATCACTGTTCGTCACAGAGGCGGCGGAGTAAGAAGAAAATACCGTGTAATTGATTTTAAGAGAAACAAACTCGACATGAACGCAACAGTTCTTACCATTGAGTACGATCCAAACCGTTCAGCATTTATTGCACTTGTTGAGTATGAGGACGGCGAGAAAAGATACATTATCGCACCTCACGGTCTTTCAGTAGGCGATGTTATCAGAGCTGGCGCTGACGCTGACATTAAGCCAGGTAATGCACTTGCACTCTTGAACATCCCAGTAGGTACTTTCATCCATAACATCGAGCTTTATCCTGGAAAGGGCGCTCAGCTCGTAAGATCAGCCGGAAACATGGCACAGCTTATGGGTAAGGAAGATAACTACGCATTGGTAAGACTTCCGTCAGGCGAAATGAGAAAGATTCCAATCAACTGCATGGCTACAATCGGTCAGGTTGGAAACATCGATCATGAAAACGTAAATATCGGTAAGGCCGGAAGAAAACGTCACATGGGTTGGAGACCTACAGTTCGTGGTTCAGTAATGAACCCTTGCGATCACCCTCACGGTGGTGGTGAAGGTAAGTCACCAGTCGGACGTCCAAGTCCTGTAACTCCTTGGGGTAAACCAACAATGGGATACAAGACACGTGCTAAGCATCATCGCTCCGATAAGTTTATCGTAAAACGCAGAAACGGTAAGTAATGCTGAAAGGAGGCAGATGGTAAATGGGCAGAAGTGTCAAGAAGGGCCCTTACGTACAAGAGGCTCTCTATAAAAGAGTTATTGCAATGAACGAAGCAGGAGAAAAGAAGGTGCTCAAAACATGGAGCAGAGCTTCAACAATCTTCCCTGATTTCGTAGGTCATACATTCGCTGTTCACGATGGCCGCAAGCACGTTCCTGTTTATGTAACTGAAGATATGGTAGGACATAAGCTGGGCGAGTTCGCACCAACAAGAACTTATAAGGGTCATGCAGGTTCTAAGACCTCTAATAATGGTAAGTAGCGGAAAGGAGGAGTTCAGATGGAAGCAAAAGCAATTTTGAGAAATGCTCGTATAGCTCCTCGAAAGGTTCAGATCGTTCTGGATCTTATAAGAGGAAAAGATTATGAAGTTGCTATGGCAACTGTAAAGCACACACCAAAGGCTGCTTGTGAATACTTGGAGAAGCTTCTGAAGTCCGCCGCTGCAAACGCAGAAAACAATCACAACATGGATAAGAACAATCTTTATGTTGCAGAGTGTTACGTTTGCCCGGGTCCTATCATGAAGAGAATTATGCCAAGAGCACAGGGCAGAGCCTACAGAATCCTTAAGAGAACATCACACATTACTGTTGTTCTTAAGGAAAAGGAATAAGCTGAAAGAGGAGGTAAACTATGGGCCAGAAGGTTAATCCACACGGACTTAGAGTCGGTGTGATCAAGGATTGGGATTCCCGTTGGTTTGCAGATAAGAGCACTTTCGGTGACACACTGGTTGAGGATTATGAAGTTCGTAATTATATTATGAAAGCACTTAATACAAGATCTAAGAATCCTGAGAACAAATCAGTATATGCCGGTGTTCCAAAAGTAGAGATTGAAAGATTCGCAGATAATGATGGCGGTCAGAAGGTTAAGATTCACATTCATTGTGCAAAGCCAGGTATCGTAATCGGAAGAGGCGGAGCTGAAATTGAAAAACTTCGTGCAAACATCGAGAAGATGATAGGCAAGAAAGTTGCTATCAATATAGTTGAAGTTAAACAGCCTGATCTGAGCGCACAGCTTGTTGCTGAAAAAATTGCTCATGATCTTGAAGATAGAGTTTCATTCAGACGTGCTATGAAGCAGTCAATCGGCAGAGCTATGAAGCTTGGTGCAAAGGGTATCAAGACAAGAGTTTCAGGTCGTTTGGGTGGTGCTGAAATCGCAAGAGCTGAAAGCTATCACGAGGGAACAATTCCTCTGCAGACAATTAGAGCAGATATCGACTATGGTACTGCTGAAGCACATACAACTTATGGTCGTCTGGGCGTAAAGGTATGGATTTACAGAGGCGAAGTTCTTAAGGGCGAAGTTGCTGCATCTGACAATAAGGACAGATCAGACAGAAGACGTCAGAGAAGAAACGACGACAGAAGAAACGGTCGCCGTGACTTTAACAAGGCAAAAAGAGAAGGAGGTAACAACTAATGCTGCTTCCAAAGAGAGTAAAATACAGAAGAGTACACCGTGGTCGTTTGACAGGTAAGGCTACAAGAGGAAACAAAGTTTCACATGGTGAGTTCGGTCTTCAGGCACTTCAGCCTGCATGGATCACATCAAACCAGATTGAAGCTGCCCGTATTGCTATGACAAGATATATCAAGCGTGGCGGTCAGGTTTGGATTAAGATTTTCCCTGATAAGCCTGTAACTGAGAAACCTGCTGAAACTCGAATGGGTTCAGGTAAAGGTTCTCCTGAATATTGGGTAGCTGTTGTAAAGCCAGGCCGTGTAATGTTTGAAATTGCAGGCGTAAGCGAAGAAACAGCAAGAGAAGCTATGCGTCTTGCTATGCACAAGCTTCCAATCAAGTGTAAGTTCGTTAAGAGAGAAACTCAAGAAATGGGTGGTGAGCAATAATGAAAGCAAATGAAATCAAGGAATTGACTGCTGCTGAACTTGAAGAAAAGTTGGCAGAACTTAAGCAGGAGCTTTTTAACCTTCGTTTTCAGCATGCTGTAAATCAGTTGGAAAACCCAATGAGAATGAAAGCTGTAAAAAGGGATATTGCTCGTGTAAAGACATTCATTCGTAAGCAAGAGTCCGAAACCTTGTAATTGTGAAAGGAGGATTTGACTGTGAGCGAAAGAAATCTAAGAAAAACAAGAGTGGGTAAGGTTGTTTCTAATAAAATGGACAAAACAATCGTAGTTGCTATTGAAGATAACGTTCAGCATCCGCTCTATAAGAAAATTATTAAGAGAACAGTTAAACTTAAAGCGCACGATGAAAACAATGAATGCAACATCGGCGATAAGGTTGAAGTAATGGAAACCCGTCCGCTCTCAAAGGATAAGAGATGGCGTTTGGTTAACGTTCTTGAAAAAGCTAAGTAATTTTAATAATTAAGGTTCGGCGGCAGATAAAACCCTGCCGGCAGCCTTTGAGTTTTGAAAGGAGGAACGCACTGTGATACAAATGCAGAGTTACCTGAAAGTTGCTGATAACTCAGGAGCAAAAGAGCTTATGTGCATCAGAGTTTTAGGTGGTACACGCAGAAGGTATGCAAACATCGGAGACGTAGTGGTTGCTTCAGTTAAGAAAGCAACACCAGGCGGCGTTGTTAAAAAAGGCGATGTTGTAAAAGCAGTAATCGTTCGTTCAGCTAAGGGTCTTCGTCGTGCAGACGGAACTTATATCCGTTTTGACGAAAACGCAGCTGTAATTATTAAAGAAGATAAAAACCCAAGGGGTACACGTATTTTTGGACCAGTAGCTAAAGAGCTTCGTGAAAAGGATTATCTGAAGATTCTTTCACTTGCTCCTGAAGTACTTTAATTAGGAGGTGTCGTTAATATGAGTAAGGTACATGTAAAAACAGGCGACACTGTTGTTGTCCTGTCAGGTAAAGACAAGGGCAAAAAGGGAAAGGTACTTGAAGTATCCCCTAAGGAAGGCAAAGTAATTGTTGAGGGACTTAATGTTGCTACAAAGCATGTAAAGCCAAGAAGTGCACAGCAGCAGGGCGGAATCGTTGAAGCTGAGGCTGCAATGTATGCTTCAAAGGTACAGGCAGTATGCCCTAAATGCGGCAAGCCAACAAGAGTAGGACACAAGTTCCTTGAGGACGGCACAAAGGTTAGAGTTTGTAAGAACGCTGACTGCGGCGAAGAATTTTAATCGGGAGGAGAAATTACGATGGCTAGATTAAAAGAATATTATGTTAGCACCGTAGCTCCTGCTATGATGAAGAAATTCGAGTATGCTAACGTTATGCAGATTCCGAAGCTTGATAAAGTTGTAATCAACGTAGGCTGCGGAGCTGATAAGGATAACAAAAAGGTTATCGACGCTATAATGACCGACCTTGCAGCAATCACAGGTCAGAAACCTATCGTTTGTAAGGCAAAAAAATCTGTAGCTAACTTTAAGCTCAGAGATGGTCAGGTTATCGGTGTAAAAGTTACACTGAGGGCTGAGAGAATGTATGAATTTGTTGACAGACTTTTCAATGTAGCATTCCCTCGTGTAAGAGACTTCAGAGGTATTAATCCTAACTCATTTGACGGAAGAGGAAATTACTCAACTGGTATCAAAGAGCAGCTTATATTCCCTGAAATCGAATACGATAAGATTGACAAGGTTCGTGGTATGGATATAAACTTTATCACTACTGCAAACACTGACGAAGAAGCTAAGGAGCTGCTTTCACAGTTAGGTGCTCCGTTTGCTGATAAGTAAGATTAAGAGGAGGAAATAAAATGGCTAAGAAAGCTATGATTAACAAACAACAGAAACAGCCTAAGTATTCCACTCGTGCTTACAACAGATGTAAAATCTGTGGAAGACCACATGCTTATTTGAGAAAGTTCGGCATCTGCCGTATCTGCTTCAGAGAATTGGCTCATGATGGTCAGATCCCGGGAGTTAAGAAGGCTAGTTGGTAAAAGGAGGTTAACAAGCATGCAAATTACTGATACAATAGCAGATTTATTGACCAGAATTCGTAATGCAAGTTCTGCAAAGCACGCAACAGTTGACGTTCCTGCATCTAATATGAAAAAGTCAATTACACAGATTCTCGTTGACGAGGGTTATGTTAAGGACTTTAAGATCATTGAGGACGGAAAGCAGGGTATCATTAGAATTACTCTTAAATATGACGAGAACAGAAATTCCGTAATTTCAGGTCTCAGAAGAGTTTCAAAGCCTGGCTTGAGAATTTATTCAAGCTGTGAAGATATGCCTAAGGTAATGAAGGGATTGGGAATTGCAATCGTTTCAACATCTAAGGGTGTTATCACAGACAAGAAAGCTCGTGAGCTGAATGTCGGCGGAGAAGTTCTTGCATTTATTTGGTAAGGAGGACTAATACATGTCGAGAATCGGAAACAAGCCTATTAGTGTTCCTGCCGGCGTAGAGATTTCTATCGCAGATGGTAACGTTGTTACTGTAAAAGGACCTAAGGGTACACTTACAAAATCCTTTAACAAGGATATGATAATCAAGTCTGAGGCTGGTGAAGTAAAGGTTGAGCGTCCTTCAGAGGATAAGCTTCACAAATCACTTCACGGTCTTACAAGAACTCTCGTTGCAAATATGGTCGAGGGTGTAACAAACGGTTTTTCAAAGAATCTTGAAATCGTTGGTGTAGGTTACAGAGCTGCAAAACAGGGTAATAACCTTGTTTTAAACCTTGGTTTTTCACATCAGGTAATTATTCCTGAAATTGACGGAATCAAGATTGATGTTCCACAGCCAAACCAGATTGTGGTTTCAGGTATTGATAAGCAGGCAGTAGGTCAGTTCGCTTGTGAAATCCGTGAAAAGCGTCCACCGGAGCCTTACAAGGGTAAGGGTATTCGTTATGAAGGTGAATATGTCATCCATAAGGAAGGTAAAGCCGGCAAGGGTGCTAAGAAGTAATTAAAAGGAGAGAATTACTATGGTGAAAAAGCTTGACAGAGCGAAGGCAAGAGCAAAGAGACACATGAGAGTACGCAACAAGATTTCCGGTACTGCTGAGTGTCCTCGCCTTAATGTATTCCGCTCCTCAAAGCATATATATGCACAGATCATTGACGACATAAAGGGAGTTACACTTTGTTCTGCTTCTTCAATGTCAAAGGACTTTGAAGGAAACGGCGGAAATAAAGAAGGCGCTCGTAAAGTCGGCGAAATGATTGCTAAAGCGGCTGCTGAAAAGGGAATCGAAAATGTTGTATTTGACAGAGGCGGTTATCTTTATCACGGACGTGTACAAGAATTAGCAGACGGAGCCCGTGAAGGCGGACTCAAGTTCTAATAAAAGGAGGGTATACTTTGGCTTTAATAGATGCTTCAACATTGGAACTTAGTGAAAAGGTAGTTGCTATTAACAGAGTATCAAAAACTGTTAAGGGCGGACGTATCATGAAGTTCTCAGCACTTATTGTAGTAGGCGATGGAAACGGAATCGTTGGTTTTGGTTTAGGTAAATCCAGCGAAGTTCCTGACGCTATTCGTAAGGGTATTGAGGACGCAAAGAAAAACCTTGTAAAGGTTTCACTTAAGGGAACAACAATACCACATGAAATCGTAGGTAAGTTCGGTGCAGGTGAGGTTCTTATGAAACCAGCTGCAAAAGGTACCGGAGTTATCGCAGGTGGTCCAGTTAGATCAGTAGTAGAAATTGCAGGAATCAAGGATATCAGAACAAAGTCACTTCGTTCAAACAATCCTTGCAATGTAGTAAGAGCTACAATTAACGGACTTGCTTCACTTAAATCAGCTGAAGAAGTTGCTGAAAAGAGAGGCAAAACTGTAAAAGAAATTTTAGGCTAAGGAGGAGATTGCAATGGCAAACTTGAAAATCGAGTTGGTTAGAAGCCTTAACTCTAAGAGCAAGAAACAGATTGCAACTGCTGAATCTCTTGGTCTTAGAAAAATCGGAGCTGTAACAATACAGCCTGATAATGAACAAACACAGGGAAAAATTAAAGTAATATCCCACCTTATAAAAGTAACCGAAGCGTAAAGCAAGGAGGTGCTAACACATGAAATTGCACGAATTATCACCAAATCCGGGCTCAACAAAGGAAGTTAAACGTAAGGGTCGTGGACACGGTTCAGGTAACGGAAAGACAGCCGGAAAAGGTCATAAGGGTCAGAATGCACGTTCAGGCGGCGGAGTAAGACCGGGTTTTGAGGGCGGTCAGACAACACTCGCAAGACGTATTCCTAAACGTGGATTCAATAATATTTTTGCAACTGAATATGCTATAGTTAATGTTTCAGATCTTGATAGATTTGTTGACGGTACAGTTGTTGATACAGAGCTTTTGATTGCTTCAGGTCTTATTAAAAAAGAGCTTGACGGCGTTAAGGTTCTTGGAAACGGTGAGCTTACAAAAAATCTCACTGTTAAGGCTAAGGCTTTTTCTGCAGCTGCTAAGGAAAAGATTGAAAAGGCAGGCGGAAAGGCAGAGGTGATGTAACTGTGATAGAAACATTTCGTAATGCTTGGAAGGTTCCGGAATTAAAAAAGAAGTTACTATTTACATTATTCATCATCATTATTTATCGAATCGGCGGTGCCATTCCTGTTCCGTATCTTGATGCGGCAGCATTGAGCACCTGGTTCGAAGGCAGCCAGTCATCAGGTGACTTTTTCAGTTATCTGAATGTATTATCAGGAGGTAACTTCTCAAAGGCTACTCTCTTGGCGCTGTCGGTTTCACCATATATCAATGCACAAATTATTATTCAGCTTCTGACATATGCTCTTCCGCCTCTTGAAAAGCTTTCAAAGGAAGGCCCTGAGGGGAGAAAGAAGATTAACAGGATCACAAAATATACCGCTTTAGGTATTGCTTTGTTCCAAGCTTGGGCATATTATATCACTCTTGACAGATCTGCTGGAGCTTTGATGTATACAACAGGCTGGCAGAAGTGGTTTGCTGAGGTCGTAATTATTGCTTGCTTTACAGCAGGTGCATCGCTTACAATCTGGTTGGGTGATCAGATTAGCGAAAAGGGAATAGGAAACGGTATTTCAATGCTGTTGTTCGCAGGTATCATTGCAAGAGGACCATCAGCAGTTTACTCACTGGTTTCTCTTATGAAGACTGGCGAAGCAAAATATATGATTCTTGTTCCTATTATTATTATTGTGTTTGTTCTTATGATTGCTTTTATCATTTTCATGAACAATGCAGAAAGAAGAGTTCCAATACAGTATGCAAAACGTGTTGTTGGAAGAAAACAGTATGGCGGACAGAATACATTTATTCCTATTAAAATTGCAATGAGCGGTGTATTGCCAATCATTTTTGCAATGTCATTTATGTCACTTCCTTCTACATTCAAGCTGTTTATCTCACCTAATCCTGACGGTACAGGTGTATACAACTTTATTCTCAGAATATTTGAATATACTCATCCATTCTATGCATGTCTGTATTTCTTGCTGATTATTGCATTTAACTATTTCTATGTTTCAATGCAGTACAATCCTGTAGAGATTGCAAATAACCTTAGACAGAACAACGGAGGTATCCCAGGTATCAGACCTGGTAAACCTACATCTGATTATATTAAGAGAATTCTGTCAAAGATAACTTTGGTTGGTGCCGTATTCCTTGGAATTATTGCTATCTTCCCAATTATCTTTGGTGCAATCACTAAGATCAATATTGCAATGGGCGGTACTTCAATTCTTATCGTTGTAAGCGTTGCTCTTGAAACAGTTCGTACTATGGAATCTCAGATGATGATGCGTCATCACAAGGGTTTCCTTGAATAAACATTCATTTCGTATGAAAATTGAAAAGGAGTTAAAGCTATGAATTTGATTCTTTTAGGCGCACCAGGTGCAGGAAAGGGTACTCAGGCTGAGGTTATCAGCAAAGAATTGAATATTCCTACTATCTCAACAGGCAATATGCTTAGAGCTGCTGTTAAGGCAGGTACAGAGTATGGAATGAAAGCCAAGGCTGCTATGGATGCAGGCGACCTTGTTTCTGATGACATCGTTATCGGAATTTTAAAGGACAGAATCAATGAGCCTGATGCTCAGAATGGTTTTATCCTTGATGGTTTCCCAAGAACAGTTCCACAGGCAGAGGCTCTCGATGCAATGGGCGTTAAGATTGATAAGGTTGTGGAAATTTTTGTTCCCGATGAAACAATTAAGCAGAGAGTAAGCGGCAGAAGAGTTTGTCTTGACTGCGGAGCTACTTATCATGTTGATTTTAAACCAAGCAAAACCGAAGGTGTTTGCGACGTTTGTGGTAAGGAACTTGTTATCCGTAAGGACGACCAGCCTGAAACTGTAATCAGCAGACTCAAAACATATCATGAGCAGACAGCTCCTCTGAAAGGATACTATGAAGCTCAGGGCAAGCTCGTAACTGTTGAAGGTCAGGAAGAACTCGCTGATACTTCAAGATTGACACTTGCTGCTGTAAAAGGCTAATTGAAAGAAATTTCAAGGTATTTGTTTTTATGATATGTGTTAAATCCAATAAAGAAATTGAAAAAATGCGTAAGGCAGGTCAAATTACTGCTGGTGCATTGATTGCTGCCGGTGAGGCAATTAAACCTGGTATGACTACTAAGGAATTGGATACCATTGTACGCAAGTATATTACTTCTCATGGCGCAAAGCCAAGTTTTCTGGGATACGGCGGATTCCCCGGATCAGCCTGTATTTCAGTAAACGATGAAGTAATTCATGGAATCCCCGGGTCCCGTAAGTTTGAAGAGGGCGATATTGTTTCGGTTGATGTGGGAGCATATATAGATGGTTACCACGGCGATTCATGCAAAACCTTTGCAGTTGGTGAAATATCCGATGAGGCGAAGGCACTAATGAAATCAACTGAGGAAAGCCTCTATCTTGCCATTGATATGGTAAAGCCCGGTGTTAGGCTGGGAGATATCGGTGCAGCAATCCAAAAATATAATGAGGACAACGGTTATTCTGTTGTCAGGGAATTTGTCGGTCACGGCGTAGGCAGAAATCTTCATGAAGATCCTGAGGTTCCTAATTTCGGGAAAGCAGGTCACGGTCCAAGATTGGTAGCCGGTATGGTTATTGCGATTGAACCAATGATAAATGAAGGTACTGCTGCAGTTAAGGTTATGTCCGACGAATGGACCGTAAAGACAGTCGATGGAAAGCTGTCTGCTCATTTTGAGCATACAATAGCTGTTACTCCCGATGGCGCAGTCATTTTGACTCAGCCTTAGGG
>CAMWVM010000016.1 GCA_947177715.1 uncultured Ruminococcus sp. | reverse complement strand
GTGTACCATCCTTAAGGGGAGGAGTAACCATGATGATTTCCTTTACTCCTGCAATTTTTGCAGGAACAGCGTTCATCAAAACTGATGACGGATAGGCAGCTGTACCGCCTGGTACATAAAGTCCGACCCTTTCAAGCCCTCTTACACGCTGACCTAAAATAACTCCGTTTTCCTTTGGATTAACAAAGCTCTGAGATTTTTGTCTGTTGTGAAAATCAGTTATATTCTCCACAGCATTAAGCATTGCATTTACAAATTCAGGGTCAGCCTCAGTTAAAGCGTCATTAACCAAATCTCTTGGCACTTCATAATACTGCGGCAATTTTCCGTCAAACTTTTCAGTATACGCCTTTACGGCAGAATCACCGTTATTTCTTACATTTTCTATAATCTCGCTTACAACATTTGTAACCTGTTTATCTGTTTCGCCGTTTCGTTCTTCAAGCTGTTTAAAAAACTTTTCCTCATCACAGCCATTCACATAAATCTTTTTTAAAAGTGACATTTATATAACCTCCACATTTATTTCGGGAAAGACCTTTCCAGATACTTTTTTATATTAATACCAATCAAAATTCAGCTTTCTATCCACACATCAATTTCGTCTTTAGATGGAATTTCAAAAATATGATCAAATTTCCTTGCAAGATTTTCATCAACATAATAAGCGTTAGTTTTTCCCTCTAAGACTGCATTATTTCTTTTATTTAAACGCTGATGCCATATTTCATTGCCTACATCAATAAAATGAAATTCACACTGGATATTTTTGGATTTGTAAAATTCTTTTGCATATTGTCTTTCAGCTTTGGTCCAAAAACCCCAATCAAGTACCACATTTACTCCTATTTGTAGAATTTCCAATGATTTATCAAAAAGATATTTTTCTGTTTTTGCCACATATTCATCATGCTTATCGCCGCAGTTTTGGCCAAACAATGCAAGGGTTATCTCGTCAACCGAAAGTAAAACCGCCTTATTTTTAGAACTAATCTGTTTTGCATATGTGCTTTTGCCACTGCAAATTTTACCACAGGTCATAATAACTTTTGACATTGTATCACCTTTCTTTTAAAATAACTTTTGCGGTCAAACTATAAGTTCCTTTCAACTAAATCAACAAAATTCTGAATTTCCTTTTGTCTAAGCTTCATACTAACCATATTTACAATAAGTCTTGCAGAAATAGGAGCAATATCCTCGATTACCTCAAGTCCGTTTTCTTTAAGCGTTGTACCTGTTTCAACTATATCCACAATTCCGTCTGAAAGCTCAAGCAGCGGTGCAAGCTCCACCGAGCCTTCGATTTTAACTATATCAACGTCCATACCCTTGCTTTCAAAATAATTACGAGTAATATTAGGATATTTGGTAGCAATAGTTTTTACATTATATCCGCCATAAAATTTTGAGCCTTTTTTTGTTGCTAATGCAAACTTGCATCTTCCAAAACCCAAGTCAACAAGTTCAAAAAACTTGCCCTGCATTTCCATGATTGTATCCTTACCCACAACTCCGATGTCACAGACGCCATGCTCAACATATGTAATAACATCATTTGCTTTTGCCAGCACTACCTCAAGATTGCCATCAGGCACAGGTAAAATAAGCTTTCTTCCCTTTTCTCTCACAGCGGTACAATCAAATCCGATTTTTTCAAGCAATCCAACCGTATCTTTTTCAAGTCTTCCCTTTGTCAGGGCAATTCTCAATGGTTTATTCATAGTTCTTTCCTCTTATAAAGTTATTTCTTTTACGTCATTATTGAAATCTATTACATATATTTTTTTAATACCTGTTTCTTTCGCATACGCTTTTGTTTCATCAAGAGTATCAAAAAGGCTGTTTTCAATAGTCATTCCTTTTCTCACAAGCTCCTGACCGAAAGCAATAGCTTCAACAACACAGCCCTTTTCTCCATAGACTATACAATCAGGTAGTTTTTGTTTAGGCGCAGTACCATTTTTAATAATATGCTGTGACACTAAATCACAATTCACGCCGAAGCCTACGGCTGGATAAGGTTTTCCAAATTCGCCTATTAGTTTATCATAGCGACCGCCTTTAAGTACTGACTGGCCGACACCGGTAAGATATCCTTTAAATACAATGCCTGTATAATAATCAGTGTGACTTACAATACCAAGATCCAGTGAAATCTTTCCGTCATATCCAAGGCTTGAAAGACGATGAAACACTTCACGTAGATAATCAAGTATTCTTAAGATATTATCATCTGTAAATATTTCAGCAGCTTTATCTAAAACCTCTATACCTCCAAATAATCTTGGAAGTTGTTTAAGCGCTTTAGTGATCTGATTATCCCCGATTTCATCAAGAACATCATTAAGAGCAGGATAATTCTTTGCTGATATAAGTAAACGTATCTCTTCTCTGACGCTTTCATCAACGTCAAGCTTTGAAACAAGCTCTTTAAAATATCCGATATGTCCAATTTCAAGACGAAAGTCTTCGCTGTCAAATGACGAAAGAGCATTTACAGCAGTACAGAGAGCCTCATAATCTGCACGTTTTATATTTTCTCCGCCAATAAGTTCAATACCTGCCTGAGAAATTTCATCCGAACGTCCTTTAAGCAATGCATTGTTTTCAAAAATATTTTGATTATAGTAAAGTCTTAATGGAAGTTTTGCTCCGGTAAGTCTTGTAGCAACAAGTCTTGCTATTGGAATAGTTGAATCAGGTCTTAATGTTATAAGACGACCTTTGGAATCAACTAATTTATAAAGACTTTCCTGCTGAAAATTGCGGGAACTACCACTGAATAAGTCATAAAATTCTATTCCCGGAGTTACAACTTCGCTATATCCAAAACCAGTAAACAGTTGTTTCAATTTATTTTCCACTGCTCGTCTTGCAAGGCAGTCTGTAAATAATAAATCTCTTGTACCCTCTGGAGTTATTAAATCATATCTTTTCATTATATCTTTCCTTCCAAACCACCAAATTATTTTAGCTTAGTAAAGTGCTAACATAGTGATATATTAACATATTGCACCCTCTGTGTCAAGCGGAAATATTACACAGATGTAATCAATGTGAAAACAAATTATTAAAATAGTGACATCTGATTAGATTTTGGCAAATCACCAAATGCCCCGTTCATTTCAAGAGTTTCAACAACTGATTTTCCTACACCGCTCTGCTGCTGAAATTCCTCAATGGATATAAAATCTTTATTCTGAGCTTTTTCGTACAGACTTTGGGCAGCATTTGCTCCAACACCTGATAGTGACACAAACGGAAGTCTTAGCTTTCCGTCTTCAATTCGATAAACTGTTGCATGAGATTTAAAAATATCTACAGGCAAAAATTCATAACCTCTGCATAACATTTCATTAGTAAGCTGAAGCATTTCCAAAACGCCGTCGTCTTTTGCTGTTCGCTCAGCCTTTGGTCTGTTTTTCAATTCACTCATTTTATTTTGAACAATATACTTTCCTCTTACTGCTGTTTCCGCATCAAAATCTTCCCCTCGAACAGTAAAATATGCCGCATAAAATTCTAAAGGATGATATATTTTAAACCAACAGAGCTTTATGGCTGATGTTACATATGCAGCAGCATGAGCCTTTGGAAACATATATTTTATTTTAAGACAGCTATCAATATACCATTCGGGTACGTCATGATCACGCATATTTTGCTTCATTTCTTCTGTAAGAAGCTTTGGTGCATTACCTTTACGGGTGATCTCCATAATTTTAAAGGAAAGCTTAGGATCAACGCCATGATAAATCAGATAAGTCATGATACTGTCACGAGTACCGATAACTTCGGAAATAGTACATTTTCCTTCAGCAATCAAATCCTGTGCATTTCCAAGCCACACATCAGTTCCATGAGAAAGACCGGATATTTGAAGCAAATCACTAAAATTTTTAGGTTTTGCATCAATAAGCATCTGGCGAACAAATGGTGTTCCCATTTCAGGAATCCCTAAAGTACCGGTTTGACAATCTATTTCATCTGATGTTACTCCTAACGCTTGAGGTGATGCAAATAGGCTATACACCTTTTCATCTGACATAGGAACTTTAAGTATATCAAGTCCTGTCATGTCCTCAAGGTATTTATAGAGTGTTGGCACATCGTGTCCAAGCTCGTCAAGTTTCAATATAGTATCATGCAACGAATGGAAGTCGAAGTGCGTTGTAACAATATCCGAATCAGCTTTTTCTGCCGGATGCTGAACTGGTGTAAAATCATAAACATCATAATCGCTTGGCACTACTACCATTCCTCCGGGGTGCTGACCTGTAGTTCTTTTTACATCAAGACATCCATTAATCAGCCTTTGTTCTTCGGCACGATGAACAGTTCTTCCTCTTTCCTCAAGATACTTTTTCACATATCCAAAAGCTGTTTTTGCCTGAACACCAGAAATAGTACCAGCTTTGAAAACATGATCCGAACCAAACAGTTCTTCTGTATATTTATGAGCAAACGACTGATAATCTCCCGAAAAATTCAGGTCAATATCAGGTGCTTTATCGCCGTCAAATCCCAAGAAAGTTTCAAATGGAATATCGTGTCCGTCACGGTGCATATCTGCTGTGCATTTAGGACAATTTTTCGGAGGTAAATCAAATCCGGAACCCACCGAACCGTCCGTAATAAATTCACTGTATTTACAGTCAGGACAAACATAGTGCGGCATAAGCGGATTAACCTCTGATATACCTGACATAGAAGCTACAAATGATGAACCAACAGATCCACGTGAACCTACTTGGTATCCATTTTCAACAGAGTTTGCCACAAGCTTTTGTGAAATCATATATAGCACAGCAAAACCATGCTTTATAATAGAACTAAGCTCTCTGTCAAGTCGCTTATATACAATTTCGGGAATATGATCTTTAAAACACTCTGCAATCCCAGTATCTCCTTCAGGTAATGGAATATCGTCTGGATTACAGTCGCCATAAATGTCGCAAGCTTTTTTCCAGCAGATCACCTGAAGCTCTCTAACTGCTCCCTCAATGAACGGAGTATATGTACCATTAGGAAAAGCTTTTATATCTTTATCAATCATATCCGCAATCTTGTTTGTGTTTTCTACTACAACTTCATATGCCTTTTTCTCACCAAGATATGCAAAATCCCTAAGCATCTCATCAGTTGTTTTAAGATACAGCGGAGGCTGATTATCACAGTCACTATATTTTACAGACTGCAAAATTGCTCTGAACTGAGCATCTCCTTTATTAAGAAAATGCACGTCGCCTGTTGCACAAACGGGTATTCCAAGCTCTTCGCCCAACTTTACTACCGTTCTGTTATATTCCTCTAATTCTTTATGAGATGATACCGAACCATTTCTCAGCATAAATTCATTATTACCAATAGGCTGAATTTCAAGATAGTCATAGAAAGAAGCAATTTGACAAAGCTTGTCCCAGCTTTCATTCTCGATAATTGCTCTAAATAATTCTCCGGCCTCACAAGCGCTTCCGACAATAAGTCCTTCTCTATGCTTTACCAAGTCAGACTTAGGAATTCTCGGACGTTTTTTATAATAATCAAGATTTGAATGTGAAATTAGCTTATACAGATTTTTTAATCCGGTATTATTTCTAACAAGTATAATCTGGTGATAGGCACGGCTTGAAAGCACATTTTCATCACCTGCAAGCAGGCTGTTAAGCATATCGACAGTTACATAAGTTTCAGGATATTGATCTATTAATTTTCCAGAAAGTTCTATAAATATCTTAGCTAAAACCTCTGCGTCATCGCAGCCACGATGATGATTAAACTGAAAGCCAAAATGTTCTGCAACAAAATTAAGTTTATGCTTTTCAAGCTCAGGAAGCATAAGCTGACACATTGGAACAGTATCTAATGATGAGAATTTAAACTCATATTTACATCTTTTTATAGCGGCACTTATGAATCCAGTATCAAATTTAGCATTATGGGCAATTAACACCGGATTATTTCCACAAAAGTCTATAAAGTCTTGGATAGCTTTGTCTTCATTGGGGGCATCCTTGACCATATCATTAGTTATACTGGTCAAATTTGAAATAAACTCAGTGATTTCGCAATGAGGGTTCACAAATGTATCAAATCTATCAACAATTTCAAGATTTCTAAGTTTTACTGCACCGATTTCAATAATTTTATCATTAACGGGTGATGTACCTGTTGTTTCCAAGTCAAATACTATAAGCTCATCAGTAAGTTTTCTTTTATCAATTCCATTATAAATATTTACATCATTATTTACTTCATAAGCTTCAATTCCATATAAGACTTTAAAATTACCGCCGCTCTTACGGATTTTTGCAACTGCGCCCATAGCGTCGGGATATCCCTGAACAACTCCGTGATCAGTTATGGCAATCGCTTGATGTCCCCACTCAAAGGCACGATTAACAAGTTTGTCCGCAGGAGAAAGCGCATCCATACTCGACATATTTGTATGGCAATGAAGCTCTACCCTTTTCTTTTCACTATTGTCAGTTGATTTTTCACGTTTGACAACCATAATATCGTCAGCACGTAAATTAAGATTATGATCAAAATCATCCTCTTCAACTTCGCCGGCAACAATTATTGAAGTTCCTTTTTTTAATTTATCCAGCATTTGAGATAGATCATCTTTATTAAGTTTAATGAACTTCCCTTTCTTTGGGGAACCAATCATTTTTATTGAAAACGAGGATGTAAAGTCTGTGAAGAATATTGTAGCAATAAGTGCTCCGTTTTTTGTTTCCTTAGTAGCAATATCAAAAATTTCGCCCCAAACAACTACTCTTCCTGATGTTGCTTCAGAAAGATTTTTCATATCAGTTACAACCGAATCACTGTTTATTGGTGCACCCTTAATTACCAATGCATCGTCAGCAAGTAAATGCAGTCTTGTAAAGTCAACACAGCAGGTTCTGAAATCAGCTGATTGTGCTGCTGGTTGTTTGTTGTTATTATCCTTATGTATGGCATTGTTGTGGACAGTTGGGACACTGACTGGCATATTTTTCAAATACTCTTCCTGTTCACGTTCAAGCAATTCTCTATCAGACTCAATTACACCAGTAAATTCAATTTTTGCATGTGCAGAAAACAGTTCATTTACCAATGCAGAAAATTTTGATTCAATACCAGCTTTTTTAAGAAACTCTACACCGCCCCTTAACATATTTACAATAAAAGTCCCATTTTCATATTTTGCTTCAGCACCGTCAAAAAAGCCATTGATTACAGGACAATCAGCTTTAAGATATTTAACAAGCTCAGGGAAATAATCACCGCAAAGCATGTCGGGAGTATATTTACTTTGAAGTTCAAACTTGTTCAACTTCAATGCTGCTGAAATTTCCCTTTCAAACTTATCTATTTCATTAAATTTCTGCAATGTATCAAACTTAACAAATGCAATAATTTTATTCTCTTTTTCATTAAAAATAATTTTATAAACAATGCCATTTTCCAAAGCTTTCGGAATAATATCATTATATTTATAAAACAACTGTGCAATAGTATAAATTTTCATAAAACACCTTTAGATTTTATTAATTTCTTCAAGAAGAGCTCCAAGTGCATTTTCTTCCCTTACATTATATAACTTTTGTCCATTTTTAAACAAGACGGCACAGCCGTTTCCGCCGGCTATTCCAATATCAGCCTCACCGGCTTCACCGATTCCATTCACTACGCAACCCATTACTGCAACTGTTATGTCTTTATTTATATCCTTAGTAGCATATTCGACTTTTTTAGCCAACGATATTAAATCAATTTTTGTGCGGCCACAGGTTGGACAAGATACAATTTTAACGCCGCTGCCCTTTCCTATAGCTTTTAATATATCTTTTGCAGCATATATTTCCTTTATTGGATTATCTGTAAGCGATACCCTTATTGTTTCACCTATTCCATCAACAAGAAGCGAACCAATTCCTATAGAAGACTTTATTATTCCCATTCTTTCTGTTCCAGCTTCAGTTACTCCTAAATGCAAAGGATAGTTGCACTGTTGTGACAACAATCTATACGCATTTATCATTGTAGGAATATTTGAAGACTTTATAGAAATTACTATATCTTCAAAGTCGCAATCTTCAAGTATTTTAACATGCCCCATTGCACTTTTCACTAAAGCTTCTGAGGTTGGTGATCCATACTCTTCTAAAAGCTTCTTTTCCAAAGAACCTCCGTTAACTCCAATGCGAATTGGTATATTTCGAGATTGACATGCTTTAACGACCTGTTTCACCTTATCCATATCACCAATATTACCAGGATTAATACGAATCTTATCTATTCCAGCTTCACACGCAGCAACAGCAAGCCTGTAATCAAAATGTATATCAGCAACCAATGGAATTGATATTTTATTTTTAATAGCAGGAATTAACTTAACTGCATCCATATTAGGAATGGCAGCTCTTATTATTTCACAGCCTGCTTTTTCAAGTTCAACTGCTTGTTTAACAGATTCATCAATATTTTCAGCAGGCACATTCAGCATAGACTGAATATAGATTTTGCTTCCATCCAATGTTAAGCTGCCAACTTTAACAGGCTTACAATTCCTCATTTTTATTTTTCCTTTCAATTAAAAGAGTTTTAGTACGTCACTTACTGTCACTGCAATCATTAGCAGCATTAAAGCAGCAAGACCTATGAAATGAACCATGCCTTCTTTTTCAGGAGGTACAGGTTTACGTCTTATGGCTTCAATTATCAGAAATATAAGGCGGCCACCGTCGAGAGCCGGCAAAGGCAATAAATTAAATAAGCCTATATTTATTGTAATAAAAGCCCCCATGGACAGCATTGTTATAGCTAATGACGCCCAATCAATTCCTGTTTCTTCATCTGTTTCACTGTCTATTACCTGTCCTATTGTATCGACAATACCAACAGGACCGGATAAATCTCTGATAGAATATTTTCCTGTTACCAAATCTCCAAGTGAAATATATATTAATCTTGCATCTGTCAAGGTTTGCTTCAACGAGTAATTAATCACTGTACCAACGGTTGCTTCGACAGGAGCAACCTTAAAGTCTATATGCATTGTTTTATTATCTGTATCAAAAGCGACATTTTTCAGATCGACTTTCTTTCCATCTCTGATAACCGTCATATCAAAAATGCTGTCTTCGTCATTTTGAAACTGATAGGACAGATCCATTGCTGTGAAGATTCTCATGCCGTTAACTTTTACTATTTCATCACCGATTTGAAGTCCTGAAGTCTGTGATTTAGCATTATTCTCGAACCATGAAATTTGCGTAGATGAGATTGGAGCTGTCAAAGATGTATGAATTATGAGCAAAACAATTCCTAAAATCAGATTCATTACAATTCCGGCAATTACAATAGCCATACGCTTGGGTACAGATTTATTGCAGAAAGCTCTTCCGTCACTGCTTTCAGAATCCTCGCCTTCCATCGAACAATAGCCGCCTATAGGGAATAATCTCCAAGAATATAGGGTTTCTCCCTTTTGTTTTTTTAGAATAGCAGGTCCCATTCCAATAGCAAATTCGTTTACTTTGACGCCGCATCGTTTCGCCACTATAAAATGTCCGAGTTCATGAATTATAATGATAATTTCAAAAATCACAAGTGCAAATAATATACTCATAAATTTTGTCGCCTTTCTGTACATAAGTTAAATTTCTTTTATTCTTTCTCTTACAAACAATCTTGCGTTATTGTCTGCATTCAACACATCTTCTAAACAAGTTACTTCTTCTTTTTTTA
Source organism: uncultured Ruminococcus sp. (assembly GCA_947177715.1). Lineage (GTDB taxonomy): Bacteria > Bacillota > Clostridia > Oscillospirales > Ruminococcaceae > FB2012. Next base: position 3,808 of record CAMWVM010000016.1, on the reverse strand, counting down.
TATTTTTAAGTGCTTCTTTAACAAGCTCTCCGATTTCAAGGAATTTTATATTACCCTTCAAGAACTCAGCCACAGCTTCTTCATTAGCACCATTAACTACTGCGGGCATTGTTCCTCCAATAGTAATTGCCTTTATGCAAGCCATCAGGCAATCAAAAGTTTCATAATCGGGCTTTGCAAAGGACAATGTTCCATAATCAGTCAAAGAAAGCCGTTTGGTAGGACATTCCATTCTATTGGGATACAGCAGAGCATACTGAATAGGGATTTTCATATCAGGCACGCCCATTTGTGCAATTACGGAACAATCCTTATATTCCACAGCCGAATGTATCACACTTTCACGATGAACTACTATTTCAATTTGTTCTGGATTGAGGTCAAACAGCCACATAGCTTCTATAAACTCCAATCCTTTATTCATGAGAGTTGCAGAGTCTATTGTTATCTTTTGTCCCATACTCCAGTTCGGATGTTTTAGTGCGTCCTTCTTGGTTACTAAAGCTAATTCCTCTTTTGTTTTTCCATAGAAAGGTCCGCCCGATGCAGTTAAAATAATTTTATTTACCTGAGATTTTTTGTTCCCCTGCAAGCACTGAAAAATTGCTGAGTGCTCACTGTCAACAGGATATATATTAACACCATTTCTCTTGGCCGCTTTTGTTACAAGCTCTCCGCCTGCGACAAGAGTTTCCTTATTAGCCAATGCAATATCCGTACCATGTTCAATGGCTGTTAAAGTAGGCAAAAGACCAACCATTCCTACAACAGAGTTAAGCATACAGTCCACACCATCAAGTGAAGCAATTTGCTTTAATCCCTCCATGCCCTCAAGGACTTGAATATTTGTATTCTTAAGCAGTTCTTTTAAATTATTAACCTTTTCCTTACAATAAATACAGGCATAATCGACATTATAATTTACCGCTTGTTTAGCAAGTAATTCCGCATTAGAGTGAGCGGCAAGTGCTTTTATTTTAATATTATGCTTTTTAGCAACTTCTAATGCCTGAGTGCCGATAGAACCTGTAGAGCCTAATATAGTAATTGTTTTCATAATTATTTTCCTTACCGATTAACATTCAAAAGGGGCAGCTATCACAGCTCCCCCTATATAAGTGGTTTTTAATTAGCCGAAAATCCATCCATGCAAAAATGCATAATACATAAATGGAGCTACAAACAAAACGCTGTCGAACCTATCCATGATACCGCCATGTCCTGGCATTATATTACCATAATCTTTAATGCCACACTGACGCTTTATCATTGAAGCTGTTAAATCACCTAATAATCCTAATAAAGCACAAATCATTCCGCAAATAAATATCATGATATATCTAATTGACAAACCATCAAGCACATATTCATAGAAAAATCCAATAATTAAAAACAATATTCCATTACATACAATTCCGCCAAGTAAACCCTCGACAGTTTTCTTGGGACTGATTTCAGGACATAGCGGAGTTTTCCCAAAAAAGGTTCCTGCAAAATAAGCTCCGGAATCCGCAAGCCATGCACCACATAAAGTTATTACAACCATGAATAATCCGCTTGAAGTAAAATTCATTTTTAAAAGAGTAATAAAAGCATAATTTATAAAAAAGGAAATACCAATCATAAAAAACAAATCAGTATATTTAAACTCAGAATGATTTCTAAGAAAAATCACACACATTGCAATAACAAAAACACCTAAAATAAAAGTTTCATTTAGAAATAAAAGTTTTAAATGTCTAAGCCAAATAAAAGATATACAATCCAATGCTGCATAACCACAACAAATTAATGATTGAGTTTTGTATTTTTCATAATATCCTGTTGCTTTTAGAATTTCATAAATTGCTCCTGCAGAAATTGCTGCAATAGCAATACTAAAAATGAATGTATTATGTAAAGCGAGTATAATAACAGCTATAACAATAGCAACTGCTGCTGAAATAATTCTGGTTGTCATAATAAAATCAATCCTTTTTTATAAAATATAGGGATTCATATTCCGCCAAATCTGCGGTTACGTTCACTAAAGGTAATAATCGCCTTGTCCAAATCCTTCTTACCAAAATCCGGCCAAAGAATATTAGTAAAATAATATTCTGCATAGGCAGCCTGCCAAATCAGGAAATTTGAAAGGCGTTGTTCACCGCTTGGTCTTATTATAAGGTCAACATCAGGGATTTCTTCAGTATACAGGTTATTCTGAATTAAATTCTCCGTAACATCACTTGGAGAAAGTTTTCCTGAAGCGACTTCATCGGCAATGTTTTTTACAGCATGAGTAATTTCATCTCTGCCGCCATAATTGATTGCTAAAATCAAAGTCATCGCATCAAAATCTTTAGAATCTTCCTCAACATTTTTCATTTTTTCCTGAAGTCTTGGATTGAGCATTGATCTATCGCCAATAAACCTAACTCTGATATTTTCATCCATAAAATCTCTTACTTCATCCAAATACTTTTCAAAGAGATCCATTATTGCGTTGACTTCATCCTTGGGTCGTTTCCAGTTTTCAGTTGAAAAGGCATAGAAAGTGATATATGATATACCGATAGCCTTTGCATGTCTGGCAATGGCTCTGAAAGTTTTAGCTCCCTCACGATGTCCAAATTTTCGTGGCAAACCACGTTTCTTTGCCCATCGTCCATTGCCATCCATTATAACTCCGACGTGTTTTGGAACAATAATATCTTCACCCAAAACGCCTTGTGTTACTTTTGACATAGAATAATACCTGCCTTAAATTGAAAGAATTTCTTTTTCCTTATCAGCAACATGCACGTCAACTTCTTTTACAAACTTATCAGTAAGCTTTTGAACTTGATCCTCACAGTCTTTTAAATCGTCCTCTGTGATTTCACCATTCTTTTTCATCGCTTTATATTTTTCCATTGCGTCACGACGAATTGAACGAATTGCAACCTTTGTATCCTCACCTGATTTTTTTATTTCTTTCACAAGCTTTTTTCTATCCTCTTCAGTAAGCTGTGGAAATGTCATTCTCAAAACAGAACCGTCATTCTGCGGATTAATACCGATATCAGATGCCTGAATTGCTTTTTCAATAGATGACAATGTTGATTTGTCCCAAGGCTGAATAACAAGAACTCTTGCTTCAGCAACAGAAACGGCAGCCATTTGATTTACTGGTGTAGGAGCACCATAATAGTCAACCTTAACTCTATCTAATACATTAGGATTAGCTCTTCCAGCTCTTATTTCACTAAACTCAGTTAGTAACACATTTATTGATTTTTCCATTTTGCTTTTAGCTTTTTCTCTGATTTCCTTCATTTAACCCATCCCTTTCATTCACATATTACATAAAACTATAAGTTATTACTTAACTATAGTACCGATATCTTCACCCATACAAGCATCAAATATATTGTCTGGTCTTGCCAAATCAAATACTAAAATAGGTATATCGTTATCTTTGCACATAGCGGCAGCAGTTGAATCCATTACAGCTAAATTATTTGACAATATCTCAGTAAAGCTTAATGAATCATACTTAACTGCATCATCATATTTATGCGGATCTTTATCATACACGCCGTCTACCATTGTTGCCTTAAAGAAAATATCGGCTTCTATTTCAGCAGCTCTTAAAGCTGCGGCTGTATCTGTTGAAAAAAATGGATTTCCGGTTCCACAGCCAAAAATGACAACTCTTCCTTTTTCAAAGTGTCTCATAGCTTTACCTCTGATATAAGGTTCAGCAACCTCACGCATTGAAATAGCTGTTTGCACTCGAACCTCAAGTCCGCAATTTTCAAGACCGTCAGCAACAGCCAGTGCATTC
>CAMWVM010000015.1 GCA_947177715.1 uncultured Ruminococcus sp. | reverse complement strand
GGAATGGCTTAAGGAAAAAGTATTTAAGCTTGCTGAAATTTTTAATGTAAAAAACAATGGAAATGCAGAAAATGTTGGGAACGTAGGATATTCTTTAGAAAATGATAAAGGAAAAGTCCGTGCAGATATATTTTCAGAACCTTATTATTGTACCAAAGACAATATGGAATGGGACGTGATGAATGTCACACAAGTAGAATACATAGACAGAATAGATCAAGAGAAGCGTGACAAAAAATATAAAAGTATTATAGATAAAGCTCAAAAACTTTCAAATGAAATAAATAGTTTAATGGATGGAGCACTTACAAACAATGCGATAGAATTTTATATTAAAAATTATAAAAATAGAATTTATTATGATATATATTTACAGCCTACTTATAAGGGTGTAGGTATTCAATGTATAACTCCTACGTATTCTAATGGAGACATATTCGAAGGTGATAATGCACTAATGACAATGTCCATGTATATGAATATAATGTATGACTCAGATTTAAATCTAATAGCGTATATTAGTAGCAACAACTATATCCCTGTTAAGTCTGACCCTATAGATAAAATGATATCCTTCAAAGGTGCTTGTGATATTCTTGACGAAGAACTTGCTTCAAATGTAAGTATGGAATTTGATGATGTAAAGCTATGGTATGAACCGAGAGGAACAATATTGGATGCGACAACAGAGGATGGCTTTGACGGAAGCAAGACAACAAAATGCACACCTAAATGGTACTTTATATCTGATAATGAAGAGGATAGCGGATTATATCACGCTATAAACTATGTGACGGTGGATTGCGTTACAGGCGAAATTGAAGTGTTTTTCCCAGGAAGTTGATTTGGAAATGGTAGGATTACTATGAAAAAAGAATTAATAATGTTTTCTTTAACTGCAAGTTGTCTTTTATCTTCTTGTGCTCAGACTCCAGGTAATATAGAAGGGGCTAATCATAAAGTTGATTTCAATTCAGCAAATAAGGTAACAGTTTAAAAGGAGATTTATCTGTTTTAATATAACATTACTTAAGAGAAGGTGAGAAAATGAAATCATTACGATGTGATTTAAATAAAACTATAATAAACTCTGGGTTTATAGGTGCTGTATTTATAACTTGCATGCTATGCTTTACGGCTTATGCATACATTGACGGTGCAACTTCAAAAACCTATTCGGTTTTTGAAGCGCTATTTACCCTTGATAAAGATATAATTCAAACTAATAGTGACTTTGCTTCAATATTTATTTTTCGGAAAGCAATGTCCGGCTACATAACTATGTTTTTGCCTATTATTGTGGCATTTCCGTTTATGGTATCTTTTTGTGCGGAAAGGAATAACGGGCTTATGCGATTCACTATAACTCGTATAGGCAAGTATAAATATTATTTTTCAAAGTTTTTTGCTTCGTTTATCAGTGGTGGACTTGCTGTTTTAATAGGCGTTGCAATGTTCGGACTTATATCGGTAATTCTTTTCCCGGAATTATCTTCTTATAATTTAACGCCTGACGAAATGGAAGGACTTTTACCTGAAGGTGTCAGTATATCTATTATAAAAACGTTGATTTCAGCTTTTGCTTATGGAGCTGTCAGCACACTTCCTGCGTTCATGTTAAGTTCTTTTTGTAAGAATCCCTACCTCATTACATGTATACCGTTTCTGCTTACTTACATTTGGAATACAACTTTAGAAAAGCTGATATCAAAAGGTATCGAAACAGGAGATTTTGAAATCTATGACCGGCTTTATCCTTTTTATCCAAATGCCGTTGCAAACTTATGCTACAGCAGTGAGTTTGATTTAGCTGCTAAGAAAACGATATTGTTTAATGTAGTGTATTTGGCAGTGATATTGATAGGATTTATTCTTATTATGAATAAACGAAAGGATAAGGGGTGTTAGCATGAATAATTTCAGTTTTAAAAAAAGTTTCTCCTGTGCTAAATCCGAATATATTAAATGGATATGTGATGCAAGAATGATAATACTTGCCGTACTAATAATCTTCATTTATAGCTTTGCGATTGAACCACTGCTGGCAAATGCTGAGCTTATGAATGAACCGTTGAACATTTTAGAGCCGTTTATAGCAATATCAAACTCCTGGGCAATATTGCTTATAGTTCCGTTAGTGTTTTTAACACTGATAGCAGACTATCCAAAGATTGATACTAATACAGTGTTTTACATAATTAGAGTAGGCAGATTAAACTGGCTTTTTGGTCAGATACTAAAGCTTATATTTATGGCAGTTTCATATTTGGCTGTGATTTTCTTGGGCGCAGTAATTCCAATGTTGTCAAAAGGTTTTTGGTATAACGGTTGGAGCAATGTGGCAACAGGTTTTGTAAAAATGTTTCCCGATAAAAGAGGAAACTTCGGAGTTCAGCTTCTTCCTGAAAATTTGTATAATCAAATCTCAGTTTTTGAAGCCGCAATTCAAAGCTATCTGCTTGTTTTTGCTTATTTGATGATAATAGGTCTTTTATTGATTGCATTTTCACTTGTAAAGCGGAAAACAGCTGGATTTGTTTTATGTGGAGCTATTATATCCTTAGGAACAGCTTTTTGCTCAATAAAAACAAGTCTTATGTGGACAATGCCTATGGGAAACTCCATTATATGGCTTCATTATACAAAATATTTTAAAGAGCCGGTAATGTCAATGGGTTTTTCAGTAGCATATCTGACAATATTTATTGCTGTTCTGCTAATTTTCTGCTTTATTGCAATTAAGAAATTTAACTATGATAATGTTTCGGAAATAGCCAGTTAGGAGGAGTAGCGATGAATATAATAGAAGTAAAAGAAGTAAATCTTATCCTTGGCAAAACGCAGATTTTAAATAACATAACTGTTGGATTTGAAGAAGGAAAGATACATGGACTTATCGGCAGAAACGGTTCAGGCAAGACTATGCTGATGAAATGTATCTGCGGTTTTATCAAGACTACAAGCGGAGAAATTTTTGTAGACGGAAAGCGGATTGGAAAAGACGTTGACTTCCCAGACGATATGGGGATTATTATTGAAACTCCGGGTTTTATTCCGTATTATTCTGGGTATAAAAATTTAAAGCTGCTTGCCGGACTTAACAACAAGATAGGTAAAGAAGAAATAAAAAAAAGCATGGAACAGGTGGGGCTTGATCCGAAGCTGAAACGTCATATCAAGAAATATTCCCTTGGAATGCGACAGAGATTGGGACTTGCTCAGGCAATTATGGAAAATCCTAAAATACTAATACTTGATGAACCGTTCAATGGGCTGGACAAAGACGGTGTTAAAGATATGAGAGAGTATCTTCTTAGTTATAAGAAACAGGGAAAAACTATTCTTATATGCTCACATTCAGCTGAAGATATTTCAGTACTTTGTGATACAGTGCATGAGATGGATAAGGGATTTATTAATAAAGTATAAGTTTTAATCTTCCTTACATATTTTAATTAATGATTGCAGCATAGGGGGAACTTTATAATAAAATAACTCCAGATTGTATCTGGAGTTATTGCTGCGTTTATATCTGATGGAAGCTATGTTAATGTTGTTAAGAAAATTTCAATCAGTAATTATACTGTGTGAATTCCTCAATAGAATTTCGCTGTTTAAATGTTGGTTCATCATTCTCATCAGCATAGCCAATCGCCAGAATGTTAATTGGTTCAAGGTTATTAGGTAAATTGAACTCTGTTTTTAATACATCCGGTTTGAAATAGCAAATCCATACACTGCCTAAACCAAGTTCTGTAGCCTGTATCATCATATGATCTGTGATAATTGTAGCGTCAATATCGGTAGTTTGCTTTTCGTCAAACGGTCTTGTCCAAGCCGTTTTATGATCGGCACAGACAATCAGTGCAAGTGGAGCATTATATATGTTTGCAGCTTTTTTTATTTTTGTCATAGCTTCACAGCTCTTAACTACAATAACCTTTACAGGCTGTAAATTAGCAGCTGTAGGTGCAAGTCTTCCCGCCTCAAGAATAGCATTAAGCTTTTCCTCTTCCACTTGTTGCGTTGTATAATTTCTGACAGAATATCTTTTTTGAATTAATTGTGAAAAACTCATAAAATTCATTCCTTTCAATTTTTTGCTGTACAGCTTGAATAACATAATCGATTATGCTATAATTATATCATGATAATTTATTATTAACAAGTACGCACTTTATTGTAAAGTACTAACTAAAAAGTAAGTGTAGGAGGAGAGTATGAATATTTGTCCAAGCACTTTAAATTGTCCAGTTGAAGCTACGATTGCTTTAATTGGCGGAAAATATAAAGCAGTGATTTTATGGCATCTGATTGAAAATAAAAAGAGATTCAGCGAACTGAAGCGACTCATACCGAAAGTAACAGAAAAAATGCTTGCACAACAGCTTAGAGATTTGGAAAAAGACGGACTTATCATAAGGACTGTGTATCCTGTTGTGCCGCCTAAGGTTGAATATAGTCTGTCTGATTTTGGAAGAAGCATAGTGCCTGTTTTAGATTCTATGTGTAACTGGGGTTTGGAATATTTAAATAAGAATTATAGTATGGATAGTTAGTCCTAATTATAAAATAGTTTTAGCTTAAGATAATAAAAAGTTGAAAAAGGATTTATGTTTATTACTCAGGCATTATTATTAAAAGGAATGATCAAAGCTACTTTTTTCTCATAATTATAATTGTGATTTGAATATTTTCTATTATTTTTGTCTATAATGTAGAATAATCTATAATTATTTTAATTATTATTGTTACAAAAAGAAAAATTTAAAAACACTCTTGACAAATGAGTGAATCTTTGATATAATAATTAAGTCGTTGCAGGAGAGTATTTGAGTTATTAGCTCAGTTGGCAGAGCATTTGACTTTTAATCAAAGGGTCCGGGGTTCGAATCCCCGATAGCTCACCATTTAAAATCCCGATTTTGCTTAGCAGAATCGGGATTTTAAGTTATATGGAATTAGATATTACACAATATTTTTAAACTTGAAGAAAATTGAACATTGGAAATTTATTAGAAACAAATTTAACTTTAATCAAAAGGATATCTCATATTGGGATATCCTTTTTTATATGTCATAAGTGATATTCTATCCTTACACACTCTCTTTATTAATCAAGAAGATATAATAGTTTTTTATTATATTCATACCGTCAGAGTTCATCTTAGCTCCTCATTTTTCAGTACATTAAAGTTTAAAAAGTTTCTGTGAGTAAACTAACAATAGGTAAAAATAACATAAATTAATATTAAAGTTTGTGATTTTTGTATAATTATATTAAATAACCATAGGTCTTTAACTTCCTTCGTTGACATATTGTTGTATTTATGATATCATACATACGATTAGCAACAGCTAACTGAGTGAAGTAAAACATAATAACATGTAACACAAAAGGCTTATTTTGCATATGAAGGCGGGATAATATGAGAAAACAACTACTAATAACATTATCATTTTCAATAATGCTATCAAGCTGTACTTTTGTTAGTGATGATAAGTCAGAATTTTCGTCCGATACAGATAATGAGAGCTCTGTTATTTCTGTTGACAAAACAGAAGCAAAAACTATTGATTTGTTTGCTATGGATACATATATGACACTTTCCGCTTATGGTGAAAATGCTGAAAATGCTTTAAATAAGGCTAAAGAACGAATTAATCAATTAGATTCATTGCTTTCCACCGGTAATAAAAACAGTGAAATATATTCTTTAAATCTTAATGGAAAGGGAAGTTTGTCTGAAGACACTTCTGAAGTTTTTAAAAGCGCATTGGATATTTCAGAACAGACAAAAGGTGCGTTTAATCCTGTAGTGTATCCTTTAATGGAAGCATGGGGCTTTGCTGATAAGAATTTTAGAATTCCTGATAATGAAACAATATCAAAATTATTAACATTAACTGATACAAATAATATTGATTTTAACAATAATGATGTATCATTTCAAAAAGAGGGCATGAAAGTTGATTTTGGCGGTATAGCTAAAGGTTATACTTCATCAAAGATTATGGATATTTTTAAAGAGTCTGGTGTTGAAAGCGGAATGATTTGTCTTGGGGGAAATGTTCAAGTGTTAGGTACTAAACCTGATGGTTCACTTTGGAGAGTTGCAATACAAAATCCTGATAGTGAAACAGAATATTTGGGGATTTTGCAAATCTCAGATAAAGCCGTTATAACATCTGGCAGTTACGAAAGATATTTTGAACAGAATGGTAAACGATATCATCATATTTTAGACCCGAAGACAGGTTATCCCTCTGAAAGCGGTTTAAAATCTGTTACTATTATTAGTAATGATGGAACCTTGGCAGACGGACTTTCCACTGCTTTGTTTGTAATGGGGCTTGATAAAGCTTTGAGTTTTTGGAAATTGCATAGTGATGAATTTGATGTAATATTTTATTCTGAAGAAAATGAATTGTATATAACGGATGGGGTTAAAGATTATTTTTCATCAGATTTGGATTATGAAGTAATTGAAAAGGAAAGTTTATAGCATGAAAAACTTGAGAAACAGTATAACATTATTTTTAAATTTCTTGCCAGCAGTTATTTTGACTGTTTGTGTGGTAGTTGCGTTAAGTGGATATGTAACTCCTGAGTTCACAGCAGAAAAAACAAATCAGGATGAATCACATGGCTTTTCTTTAGATGAGAATACAAGTTCATTATCAGAAAATGATGTTAATGAAAATTCACAAACAACAAGCGAAAAAATTAAAGTTGAAACAGTATCAGAAAATGGAATTTATAAAGATGGAACCTATATTGGAGTAGGTAATGGGTTTGCTGGACAGATTAAAGTTCAGGTTATAATAAAAGACGGCAATATTGCTGACATTAAGATTTTGAGTTCATCTGATACCAGCAGTTATTTACAGAAAGCGTCTTCTATTTTGTCTAAGATATTATCTTCTCAAAGTACAAATGTAGATACTGTTTCAGGGGCAACATATAGCTCTGTAGGTATTATTGAAGCTGTAAGAAATGCTCTTGAGAAAGCGTCTGTTAATGGTGTGATTAATGAATCATCTTCTCAGCTTGGCACCACTAAAACAAATACTGAATATTCAAATCCTCCTAAAGTAGAAAAAATTATAGATGCAGATGGCTATAAAGATGGCGTATATGTTGGATCGGGAGCAGGTTTTGCAGGGGAGATAAAAGTTCAAGTGAAAGTTGAAAACGGAAAAATTTCAGAAATTAAGATATTAAATTCAAAAGACGGCAAGGATTATATGCAAAATGCATCATCTTTGTTATCTAAGATTATTGCAACTCAAAGTACCAATGTAGATACCATTTCCGGAGCTACATTTAGCTCAGCAGGTCTTATTGAAGCTGTAAGGGATGCATTAAAAAATGCTAAAATAACTTCTGATTTGGACAAAAATGCAGAAAACACAAAAAATGAAATTACAATTCCCGTTAAGGGAAATTTCAATTACAAAGACGGAGTATATATTGGAAGAGGTGAAGGTTATCACGGTGAAGTTGTAGCAGCGGTTTCAATAAAGAATAAAAACATAGATACAATTCTCATACTTAAACATGAAGATGACGATGTGTTCTTTTCAAAAGCTGAAAGCTTAGTTAAAATAATTACACAAAAACAGACAGTAAACGTTGATACCATTTCAGGAGCAACATTTAGCTCTGAGGGTATTTTAGAGGCTGTGAATAATGCTCTAAAAGAAGCCGAGCGTGCAACAAAAGGATTGACTGATGATTCTCAAGACAGTTATATAGATAATGATTCAAGTAAAAATGATGATGTAAGTTCAACAGTTGATTCAATAAATTCTGATGAATCATTAAATGAAACAGTTACTAAGTATATTGACGGAATTTATACGGCAACCGCAGTTTGTAATCCGGATGATTATCAGGATTTTGAATCCTATATTTTATCAGCTACTATTACAATTAAAAATGATAATATTCTTTCCATAACTAATGTTAGGGGCGTTGGAAATGATTATGATACATATAATGATCGATATATAAATCGTGCTGCCAATGGAACCTCAAAATATATTGGTGTTATTTCTCAGATTTTAAAAACAGGATTAGAAGCTGATGTTGATGTAGTTTCAGGAGCAACATGCTCATCAAATGCGTTGATTGAAGCGGTAAATGCAGCTTTGAAAAATGCTGTAAGAAAATAGATTTGTCAGGTGATTATATGAATTCGTTTTGGACCAAAACTATAAGTTTGCTTACAATTATAGGAATATTGATTTTTTACAATTTAGTTATTGCAGACAGAAACAAAACAGAGGAAATTTTACGTCTTAAAAGTGAGCTTGAACAGGATTCGCTTCAATCAGGAGTTGATAAATCTAATAAAGATAATGTTGATTCACGATATAAAGATGGAGTATATGAGGGCGAAGCTAAGGGGTTTTGCGGACAAATAAAAGTTCAGGCAGTTATTGAAAAAGGCAGTGTTTCAGAATTAAAAATAATATCAGCAGAAGGAGAAGACAGCGCTTACTTTGATACTGCTGTTTCCATAATTGATATGATTATTGATAACCAGTCCGCCGATGTTGATACAATAAGCGGTGCTACTTTTAGTTCAGCGGGAATAAAAAACGCAGCTAAGCAGGCTCTTGGAAAGGCAGAAAATAAATATGAGCAAAAAGATTAAAACAAAGACGCAAAAAAGGATTTTAAATTATTTTCGCAGAGTTGTACAATTATTGTTTTTTATTTTTCTTCCATCAGCTTTTACCTCAGCATTTTCAGGCGTAAAATATATTTTTACACAGATTGGATTAAAACAATCTATAGAATTCAACTCCTTTGTGGCAATATTAATTGTATTGTGTGGATTTACCATTGTTTTTGGACGTTTATTTTGTGGTTTCGCTTGTGCATTTGGAAGTCTGGGAGATGCAGTGCACGGTTCATATCTTTGGATTTGCAAAAAAATACATAAAAAACCCATACAGTTTAAGGGGAAATGGGAAAAGAAACTTTTGTATATAAAATATTTGTTGCTGAGTGTAATTGTGTTGCTTTGTTTTTCAGGAGTTTATTCAAAAATGTCAGGCTGGAATCCTTGGGATGTATTTTCTTTGATAAGATCTGGAAACTTTCATTTAGCAGGGTATATAGTGGGCATAGTATTATTTGTTTTGATACTGATAGGCATGGCTTTACATGAACGTTTTTTCTGTAAATTCTTATGTCCAATGGGAGCTGTTTTTTCATGGTTGCCAGTTATTCCGTTATTTTCACTTCGGAGAGATAAAAATAATTGTATAAAAGGTTGCTCTGCTTGTAAGCGCTGTTGTCCTGCAAATATATCTTTACCTGATAAAAATGAAATGAAATGCAGCGGCGATTGTTTTCAGTGTCAAAAATGTGTTAATACTTGTCCGAAAAATAACATACATATCGGTTTCTTTAGAATTCATAGAAATGAAATTGTATTTACCTTGTTGCGTATTTTAATTTTATCATTGTTATTGTACTTAGCTGGAGTGTAATATGAAGGAAAAAAATATTTTTAGAATAAGATTTACAGATATATTTCTCGCTGTAGCTATTATTATTTTATCAATATTGATTTTTTTCTATTTCATAAAAAGGAATGGATATGCTATAGGCAATGAGGTGATTATATCTGTTGCCGGAAAAGAGTATGGCAAATATTCGTTAAAGGAAGATACTGTTATAAATGTTGAAACTGATGATGGCTATAATCATATTGAAATAAAAAATGGTATAGTACATATGCAAGAAGCAGATTGTACGGATCTTTATTGTGTTAATCAAAAAGGTATATCAAAAAAAGGGGAAACCATAGTTTGTCTTCCTCATAAAATTGTAATTGAAATATCAGAGGGAAATGTAGATACTGAAGAAACGGAGATAGATGCTGTTGCAAAATGATGCAGAAAAGTGGTGCTTAAAATGGCAAGACGAGTGGCGACTGTCGGTGCGTTTGTTGCTCTGGCATTGATTTTTAGCTATGTAGAAGCTATAATCCCATTTAATTTTGGGATACCGGGTATAAAGCTTGGTTTGGCTAATTTGGTTATAGTAACTGGATTGTATTTTCTTAATTATAAAGATGTATGCATAATATCATTGCTGAGGATTTTCATTTCCGGACTTTTATTCGGAAACGGTTTGTCACTCATTTATAGCATTTCAGGCGGTTTGCTAAGCCTTATTGTGATGATAATATTTAAGAAAACTAACATTTTTTCTGTTGTAGGAGTAAGCATTGTTGGGGCTGTATTTCACAATATAAGTCAAATTATTGCAGCGGCTTTTGTTATACAAACATCTGTTGTTGTGATTTATCTTCCCATTCTTATGATTGCAGGTGTTGGAACAGGCTTTTTAATTGGTTTTATTTCAAGTAACCTATTGCCAATTTTAATAAAGCAAAATACAAGACAATTTCACTAACTTAGGTAGCTTTAATTTAGCGACGAAAGTATATAGTCTTGGTTAATGGTTAGCTATAGCTAACTTTTAATATAAAATTTTATAAAGGAGTGTATTTATGAAAAGTAAAACAATTTTTACTCGAGCTATAGCGTTAGCTATGACAGCTTCACTTACAGCAAGTATGTTCAGTATTTCAGCTTTTGCTGAAGAAAATGGACAAAAATCAGATGGAACGTATATTCTTATGAATATTCCTTATGATGATTTTTATAAGGCGGATATTGTTAATGATATTCGTGTTGACAGTGTTACTTCTGCAACAAAGCAGAAAACAAGAACAGGTACTTTAGTAGCTGGGTCTTTTCATGTGGATAGTGAGGGAACTGATATAACAGGTGTTACATATCCTGTTAAAGTCAGCGATGTATCTCAATTAACTAAATATAAAGAGATTACGGATGATAATTCTATTACAATCACTACAACGAATCGTGGACAAACAGCAGAAACAGTTTATACTGGAAAAGAGTCATTATTTGAAAATGAAAAATACTCTTATTATGTATTATCTGAAAGTGAGATTCCGAAAAATTATAAAGAGCTTTCATTTGATTTGGACGGAAATCCTGTTTTCAGTAAAATAAAAGGTAAGGAAACTGTTACTGTTTTTGATGCTGACGCTGAAATTACAGCAGATTCAAAATATGGAGATTATCAGGTTTCCATTGACGGACTGCCATTTGACAGCAGCACGATTTATGGAGTAATTATAAAAACAGAAGACGGAAAAAGCTATGGTTTAAGACATCTTGAAAATATATGGAGAGTAAGTGAACTTTCATGGTGTACGGGAACAACAACTGCTGTACATAATTGTCCTACTGATTCTGAACATTATAAAGATATGATCGGTCATACAATTACGAATATCGAATATATCACAGACAGTGGAGTTTATAACATTCCGACATCTCTTGAAGTTGCTGAGTATCAGTATGTTTATGCAGGGCTTACATGGAGTGAGTATTGGGAAAATGAAAATGTTTTTCTAAGCGGAACTGATATGACGGCTTCTTCAGATGAGCTTGACGCAAAGGGTGAAACAGATAAAGGCGCTTTCGATGTAGTTTCTCGTGCAACAACTAATCACGGACTTCACCGAGGAAGCTATCAGTGCATGGCAACAATTTATGATACTGAAGGAAATGCATATAAGCTTTCACATTGGTCGCAAGATGGTTCAACTCTATACCTTACAGACGGAACATCTTTAGGATATAAAAAAGGAACTCTGTCTTTAACTGACGGCACAACCAAAACTATGGATTATTATGAGGTTACTGGAATAAAGTATGTTCCCGTTAAGGTAAAATCCTCGGAATATAAGGAATTCTGTAAGCTTTATCCCGTAACAAAAAACAATGCTTCATTGGTTGGCGGATATGGTGAAAATAAGTTATCGGCATATAGTGAAGTAGCAGAGGTATCAGAAAATACTAATGGACTTAAAACTACAGAAAAGCAAGCAGACGGTACATTTAAGTTTAGTGAACGTTCATTGGGTTCAGACTCAGGTTTGAAAGATGTTGAACAGAAAAAGGCAACTGATATTACTGTTACTGTAAGAGCTGCTGACGATGCAGAAGCATACGGAGCATTTCTCAGAGTGGATTTGAACGGTGAAGGATATGGCGCTCTTGGCGCTAACTTGCAAACTGTACGTTGGGATTATTATGGTAATGACAGCAGTTATAAAAACAAGCTTGTCTCATACGGCACAAAATTTGCTGCTGATAACTGGATGCACAAGTCAATGGGTATTCAGCTTGGACTTACAGATTCACTTCGTTGTCAGTTACCTGAGGGAACAGATGGAACAGGTTATTGGAGATTAACAGTTTATGCTCTTGGATATAAAGATTTTACATTTGACATACAGGCAAATGAGGAAAACATCGTAAAAGTATCATATGATGAAGTTGATATCACAGCTCTCGCAGACGTAATTCAGAAAGCAGAAGCATTAAAACAATCTGATTATACTGCTCAGTCATGGGACTCAATGATAACAGAGCTTCAGGAAGCAAAAGATGAAATTGCTGCTCCTCACAGTCAGGCAGCTGTAAATGAAGCGGTTGAACACCTGAATGCTGCTATTTTAGCATTGGAAAAAGCTCTGAAACCAATTAGTGAAGCATCAATTAAACTAAACACATCAACATATACTTACGACGGCTCAGAAAAGAAGCCGAGTGTTACAATAAAAGACGGAACAACAACTCTGATCGCTGATTCAGATTACACGGTTTCTTATTCAAACAACATTAATATAGGAACGGCGACAGTTACAGTTACTGGTAAGGGCAGCTATATGGGTTCTGTTAAAATGAACTTCAATATTATTCCTGCAACTGCATCTAATTTTAAAGCTTCTTCAACATCAGCAAGTGCAGTTAAACTCACATGGAACAAGGTTTCGGGAGCAGACGGATATATTATATACAAATATGATAATGCAAAGAAAACTTGGGTAAGAGTTGCTAAGACTACAACTAATTCAAATACATACACTGTTTCAAAACTTAGTGCAGGAACTACATACAAGTTTGCAGTTAAGGCGTATAAAACCGTAAGTGGCAAGGAAATAACAAGTTCAAGCTATCCGCAGTTGACTACTACAACAAATCCTGCAAATATCACAAAAACTAACTTCACAACATCAGCAAACACGGTGAAAATGAGCTGGAACAAGGTGTCTGGTGCAACAGGGTATAGAGTATATCAATACAACACTTCAACAAAGAAGTGGAAATCTGTTGCCAATACAAAGAACACATCATATACATTCTCAAAGTTGAGTTCGGGAACAACATACAAATTCACTGTCAGAGCATATAAAACTTTGAATGGAACAACCTATCTTAGTCCGAAATATTCGACTTTTACAACAAGCACAAATCCCACAACGGTAAGTTTCAAACTGACCGCAGGAAGCAAAAAAGCAACTGTAAAATGGAACAAGGTGAGCGGTGCTACAGGTTATAAGGTGTATTATAAGACCAGCAAGAACGGTAAATGGGTAGCTCTGAAAACTACAACAGGAACAAGCTACACAAAAACAGGCTTGACTAAGGGCAAGACCTATTACTTCACTGTAAAGGCGTACAGAACTGTGGGCGGCAAGACCTACAACGCATCGTATGCGACAAAGAGTGTTAAAGTTAAATAATGTAAAAATCACAACTAATTTGATAGGCAAATGAGTAAAACCGTCTGTAGTAACACGGACGGTTTTGTTATAACTCAGGCAAGATGTCCCCCAGCCTCCAACCTATCCTTTCGGATAGGTGTGGCGGCGGGAGCCATTATGTT
>CAMWVM010000014.1 GCA_947177715.1 uncultured Ruminococcus sp. | reverse complement strand
GTGTTCTGCTCTTTCCAACTTCTTCGCCATTAAGTGTCCAGTTTACAAACTTATAGCCAGTCTTTGATCTTGCTGTAAGTGTTACATCTGAACCTACAAGAACTGTACCGCCGCCGGTTACTGTTCCCTGTTCTTCGCTGCTTGGAATTCCCACTACTGTTACTGCTTCAAATACAGGTTCACTTGACTTAACTTCTACATAGTCATATCCTGCATACTGATCACCATAAATTCCAATGTAATATGTTCCTGGTTCACTGAATGTAACACCTTCAATTGTCTGAGTGCCCCACTTAGTTGTTGTACCTAATTGATAATAAGAAGCTTTTGAATATGTTTTGCCGCCGATTGTTGCTGTTTCTGAACCGCTTCCCGGCTGCCAGATATTAACCCAAGGGTTCTTGTCAGAACCTTCTGCAACATATCTGATTGTGATGTCATATGTTACTGAAGTATCTGTAATTACGATTGGCAGATATGCTTCACATGCGCCGGTCATTTCTAACCAGTCATTTTCTGAAGCTTCACCATACCATGTATCGCCTGGCTTTGTCTGGTGTGCATTGCTGTCAAACAATGTTGCGCCTTCTGCTTCTATTCTGACTGTATCTGTCTTAGTTGTTTCTCCTGAAGCTTTCTTTTCAAAGTATGCTGTATATGCTGCATCCTCTGTTACTGTCAATGTAAGAGTTGATTTTGTATATTCTTTTCCGTTTTCGTCAACCCATTTTACAAACTTATATCCACTTTCAGGTGTTGCCTTAATTGTTGCAAGTGCACCTTCTTTATATTCCTTAGTAGCTGTTACTGTTCCCATTCCGTCACATTCTTCAGCTACAGAAGTTGCTACTGTATACTTAACTACTTCGCCAGGAATACCATAAATAGTGAACTTTGTGATTGTTCCGCCGTTATCCTTACCTTGAAGGATTGCCTTAACGGATTCCATATCAGCTTCTGTAAATTCATACTCATATCTTCCGTCCAATGAAAGATCTGTTACAACAGGTGTATCTCCGCTTGTATTCAACCAAAGTTTAACTTCTGTTGCGCTTCCTTCAATTACGATTTTTGCTGCAACATAATCTGAAAGATCATATTTAAGGAGATGACTGTTTTCCCAATCTGTTTCAAATGGAACGTCACCAAAGTCCTTGATTACTACCCATTCATCGCTTACTGAAGTATCTTTTACAAAGTATGCAGTTGCTTCAACATCTGAAGTGATAGTAAATGCATAGTCTGGTGAAAGAACATCGCTGCCGTTTACAACCCACTTTTCAAACTTATAACCCGGCTTAGGTGTAGCTGTTAATGTTACACTTTCTCCAGAATTATATGTGCCTGCGCCTGATACAGTACCATAAGCATCATTGTTTGCCTTAGCTGTTACTGTGAACTGTTCTTCAACAACAACTTCCTTGAAATTAGCAACTAATTCAACATCTTCTGTTACTGTAAATGCATAGTCAGGTGATGTTACTACTTCTTCACCGTTTACTGTCCAGTTTACAAATTCATAACCGTCATTAGCTGTAGCTGTTACTGTTGCCTGTCCATTCTTTTCAACTGTCTGTGTTGCAGGAGCAACAGTTCCCATTGCTGCATCGTTAGCTGAAGCAGTTACTGTAAATTCTTCAATAACTACACCACCGATTGGTGTTACGTCACCTTCATTAGCAAATGAAACAGTAATTGAATCCAAAGAACCGCCAGTTACACCAATATAGTATGTACCTGTTGGAGCACCGGCAGGAATAGTAACTATAACTTCACCGTTAACTCTGTTATAATACTTCTGTACTGCGTCAAAAGTCTTCTGAACCTGATCAGCAGACTCATTGCCGTTTGTATCTGATGAGCTCCACATAATTCCGGCACCGCTTGGACCGAATACATTTGCCCATGTGTCGTTTCCTGCATTTCCAACAGGAACTTTGATTGTAATATCATTGCTTGTGTTATTAACTACAAATGGAATTGCAACATTAGTCTTACGATCTTCGTATGTATATTCGCTGTAGTCAGTTGCATTAAGAGTTAATTTTTCTCCATCAACAGGATCTACAGAATATTCAAATACTGTGTCGAGGTCGAAAATACGGTTTCTGATCCATGTTGTAAGATATGAAACCTGACCATCATAAGTATTGCCGTTCTGAGGTCCGATATCACCATAATACTGACCATATCCGCCGCCGTTCCATCCATAAGTCTTATTAAGAACATCCCACTTATCGAAGTTTCTGTTAAGTGAATCTTCATAGTCATTTGTAAATTCATTTGCCTGAGCTATAAGATTCTGAGGATTTGAATTAGAATCGCTTCTCAATTCTGCCCATCTTGTTTTCACAAGATTTCTGAACCAATTCTGGCTCCAAAGAGAATTAAACCACTTGTTTACATTATCATTGCTGCTATTAGCAGAATATAAACCTGTTGGATCCTGACCACGTGTATCATTACCAAATCCCTTGTCAAAATCCCAAGGTGGGTTAAATACCAACTTAGCGTCTGCTCCAACATCTTTACTCATATAGAAGCTTGATCCGCCAACGTCGCAGTTCTTAGTGAATTCCTGGAGGATAAACATATCTACCAATGAATCCATATCAACATAGCTTTCAATAGCTGCCTGATTACCGCTCTTGATTGCTGCACTTACCTTTGAAATATACTGCTGAATTGCCAATGCATTAACGTTAGTGTTATAAGCGCCTGAAGTTGTTGTATCAGTTAAGTTTCCATTTTCATCTTCAACCTCAAATACGCCTGATTTAATTGTAAACAATTCGCCGTATGTATCATCTTTTACATAATAATCTTCTTGTGGTACGCCGTTTTCTTCAGCAAGATTATCTCTTTCAAGTAAGAAACCAATTTCATCAATGTTGCCTGTATTAGCTTCAGGTTCAGTAACTTCAACACGACCCTTAGCTACTTCAGACTGTTCAACAAGAAGATATACGCCCATATATTCGCCGTTAAGATAGAATTCTACAGGCTGTGTGTCAGTAGTAAACGGAATTCCTGTCAAGGATGTTCTTGCCCAATCCAAAGCCAACTGGTTTCTAAGCAAAGTTCTGTCAACTTGGTTTGCAAGAAGAATCCACTTCTTAGCAGTTCCTCCGCCTTGAAGCAAGTTAACCTTTTTCTCAAAATCCAAACGGAAAGGTCTCTTTTCCAGCATCCATGTTGAGTTACCTCTGCCCCTGATATCAACAAGCATATCACGAGTTCCAGTAACTTCTTGTGTAGCTTCATCTACTACATCTATCTGAGGAAGTACATTAATCAAAGAACCATCAATATTTGTAATATTAATTGAAGATCCCTTATATTTTGTGCTCTTGCCTGCACTTTCAGGGAAAGCTTCTATTACGCTTCCGTTGTTCTTTGAGGTCACAACGTCAATGATAGGCATATTATATGTTACATAATCGAACTTAGCATATAATGTGCTTTCTGATTTTGATACTGAAGCGTTGGATGTAACCAGGTTTGTACAAGCCTCATCTGAATACCAGCCTACAAACTTATAATCTCTTGAGCTTGCAACCTTCGCTGTAAATGAATTTCCGCTTTCTGAAACCGTTCCTGCCTTATAAGGTCCGACAATTTCATATTTTGATTCTATTTCAGCTGTTGAGCTGCTTTCTTCAACCTTAGAACTTTCACTTTCTCCAGTTACTGTTTTAGTAACAACAATTTTATAAAGATTCATATACTCACCTGCAGAAACACCTGCATAGTTAGTACCGCTTGAAAGCTGTGAACCCTTCAAAGTGATTGTAGTTGGAGTAGTCTTTAGTGCGCTCCAGTTGCTGCCGGAAATTGAAGTTGATTCAACTTCAGATTTTGAACCGTTCCAAACAGCTACCTTTGGTGAACCTTGTCCCTGTGCGTAGATTTCAATTTTATAAGTAGCGTTATCGCTTGTATCATCTACTTCAAAAGGAATACCATAAGCGATAGAACTACCGTTGCCGCCATTTAAGAAGTCACCATCTTTGTAACCGTCAGCACCTGAAATCTTAACAGCATCTATGTTAGCACCGTTAATAGCCATAACGTTCTGTACGTTTTCAGGTAATTCTTCAGTTTTAGAATCGTCAGGTACTACCTGGCTCTCATCAATAATGCCTGTATAAATAGAACATAGAGTTGATGTTGCCTTGATACCGTTTTCACTGTTAAATAAAATATCGCCCCAGTCGCTTGAAAGCACTGAACCGTCGTTTACTTTAGCAATATCAAGATATTCAACTCCGCCGCCGTTTCCAATCCATGACCAACCCATATAGCCAACATTCATCTCACGGCAATAGCTCATGATTGTAGCTTCGTCTACATCTCCGTTGCTGTGTTTAAAGCCGAACTCACCGATAACTACAGGATATCCTGTCTGAAGTGCATTCCAGATATTATCCTTTACAGTCTGTGAGCTTCCGCCTGCATATTCATACATGTGGATTGAGAATATAGTGTTATTCAAAGAGTCTGCTCCTGCAACTTCCCAGGCTTTCTCATTAATTGACTGCGGATACTGCCCCCATCCGGCACAGTCAACCATAAGCATATTTTCAATGCCTGCATCACGAAGTGACTGAACAGCACTCTTATAGCCATTTGCCCAGGCGTCGCTGCCCCAGCTTCCATACCATTCATTAGCGATATTTACAATTACATAGTCCTTATTTGCATTGAGAATATCTTTCATCTCAATCCAAAAATTAACTGCACTATCTAATCTCCATGTATCGTTTGAACCGGTGGGATCCTGAATTTCAAGAACGCAAACAACCTTGTTCGCTTTACATAAATCAATGATCTCCCGAACTTCCTGTTCAGTAGTCCTCTCCCATTTTTCACTCATATCAAAACGGCCGTTACCGTCTGACAAAGCGATTCTTAATGTGTTGCAACCAAGCTTAGCTGCCGATTCAATAGATACTTTTGTATCATATGTATTCTTCAGCCATGCATGTCCGATATTAACGCCACGCATAACAAAAGGCATATTGTTAGCGTCCAATATCTGTGTTCCGCTAACATGGAATCCGCTTGATGCAGCAGATACGTCAATTACAGATTCAATCGGCAATATGCCTATGAGCATAGCAAGTGCCATAAACAAGCCTAAAAATCTGCTTGACATTTTTTTCGCTTCCATAAAAAAACAAATCCTTTCTATATTTTTTTAATCCCCAAAATCTATAAAACAGATTTGGACCTTCTGTGACAATAGTCGACATAAAGACACATATCACCACGATATATAGTATACACTTAATAATTTTATTTGTCAATTAAGACCGAATTATTAAATAATTTAAATAAAACTTTCGGCTATTTGCATAATTTTTTTTATTAAATCTGTTTAATTTAACAACTCAAAAATTAGTCTATTCAAACAAAATAATATTAGTATTCCAGTAAAATAATTTAATGTAAAATAAAACCGACTGCATCATCAGTCGGTTACTATACTATCTCATATTTCTAATCATTTTAATATGTCTTATATCTTTTCCCACAAAACTCAGCGGGACAAAGCATCCTGTCAGACGTGAAACAATTCTTTCGTTATATTTCCTATCAAGTTCGCTGTATGATAAATTAGTAGATATAATCGTAGGCTTGCTCAAATTGATACGACAGTTTATAATATCATATAAAGCCGATTCCGTAAATGCCGTTAGAAATTCTGAACCTAAATCATCAAGTATAACTATGTCTGCATCAATGAGAATATTTAAGGTATCTCCTTGTTCTTTGCCAAAATGCTCGTTTTCAATTTTTCTCAGAAAATCTATAATAGAACCAAAAGCCACGTTTACATTTTTCTCAAGCATCGCTTTAGCAATACATGAAGATAAAAACGTCTTACCAAGTCCTGTTTTTCCAAAGAAGAACAACGACGGACTTTTAGTATTAAAGTTTTCCGCATATTCCTTACAGTATTCTAAATTCTGACGCATTTTTTCATAGGGTGAAAAGCTCCCGTCAGATGATTTGTCATAAAAATCCAAGAAAAATTCAGAAAAATCATGAAGTTCAATAAGACAGTTTCTATTCAGTTCCTCCGTTGTAAATTTTCTTAACAAATCCTCCATACATGAACAGCGTCGCCCCTCTGAATAACCGGTGTCCTTACACTTTTCGCAGTAATAGTGTACATCAAGATAATGTCTGTCACCCTTTACTGCTTCAAGAAGCTCCTCTATAGTGTGTTGAGTAGATAAATTTTTCTCTTTTATTTTCTCAATAAGAAAATGTGTATCATTTCCGCCCTGCATAATCAGCTTCACAAGTTCAAGTCCTGTATTTCTTAAATTTCTTTGCAGAATTTCAACTTCGGGAGCATCCTTTGATATCTCAAGCATACGGTTTTGCTGATCATTCTCAGCTTTTCTGCGGCGTTGTTCAATTACCAAATCAGCTTTTTCAAAAGCCGAATCGCTGTATTTCATCATGTGTTTTCCCCTCCGTTATTTATCGCAGGATTAAAATTCAAAGCATATTTCTCCCACTCGCTCAAATCATAAGAAGAATCTTTGTTATCCTGTCTGTCAGACTTAGTTTTTTTGCTGTATGCCGAATCATCCTCATCAACCTGTGCCGGAGTTTTTATATTCTTGCCCGACCAATTTTCAAGTATTTTATTTATGTAACCAAAGTTCAGCTTGTTTGTAGCATTCATACACTTTTCATAAGCTATTTCAAGCATTTCAACCGAAAATCCCATATCACGCCAATTCTTAATAAACTCTCTTTGTCTTTTGGTAATTTTATTTTCAATACCAAATGATCTTATGACCTTTGTTTCAAAAGAACGCTGAGCGCTTTGACGAATGATTTCCGCTTCTACCTCCGCATAACTGCATATTCCCTGATCGAACCAATTTTTAGCCACAGTTTCTATATAAGCCATCTTTCCCTTGCCCAGACTCATGCAATATTCAGCTATCATCAATATTGACGCAGCCGAATAGTCATAATATTCATACAAATTGAGAATAGCCGCCATTTCAGTACCATTTATTATACGCTTCAAAACACTCTGCATATCGTCAAACAGCGCCTTGAGCTCATCACTTGAGTCAATTTTTTCTGCTATCTCCCGAGTGCTGTATTTAACTCTTGTCTTTGCATCAGTGGAATTATTTGCAGGGCTAACAGTTTGGGTTTTTGAGCTGGTCACTTTCACATCAGGCACAGCCTGAACCTGTGTCTGAACGTCAAGTGCCCTGCCGTCAGCTGTTTCAGCAGATATAACCCCAAGATTCGCCCAGTGAATAACAGCCTCCTCTGCCTTTTCCTCTGATACACCAGCCTGTTTTGCAAGCTCATCAGTAGAAATAAAGTTAGTATTGCTGCACAAAATACAAAGCAAAACCTTAACGAAATCGCCGTCACTCACCAATATATAATCGTCCACCACACTGCATGGCACAGAAAAAAACCTTCCCCAATGTTTACAATCGATTTTATAATTCATTGCTATTTCCCTTTTCAAAAGTAATTGAGAATAGTATAACACAAACCGACGATTTTTGCAACGGCTTTGTCATCATCCAATTTCTCTTAGCAACAATTTTCAGTTTTTTAGATACTTTCTTTGCTTTGTTCTTGGCTGGCGAGTTGAGGAAATTTTTAAATATGTAAAAAAATAAACAGCTATACAATTTCAATAGAAATGTATAGCTGTTTTTATGCAATAATACAAATTTTGTTTTAACTTAGACATATTTCATTCAAAGTTGCACGTTTGCGTGCAAAAAAGTGCCTAAATGGGGCTATTAGTGAGAGGGTGCTCACACCATACGGTCGATAACACGATATCAGTTCGTATTATTTTATTGTTTTGACCCCACTGTGGTATGTTTGCATAGTTGATGTAGGGAACGTCATCTTCTCCCAAATAAACATCTTATTAAATTGTAATTTCCCTGCTTATGTATCCATCTAAATTATTAACCGAAAACTCTGCAGAAATTACATCGCCAATATCATTGATTTCAATGGCAGGCGTGAGAATGAAGCATTTGCCATCTTGAGCCTTAACTGTCTTTCCATTTGCAACAATCGAATGATAAGCATTTTTGACATTCAAATTGAATTTCTCTGTGTTTGCAACTATCATAATATTCACTGAGTCTGCATACTGAATATCATCAATAGAAATTTCAGCAATAAATCTAACTGCGGAATTATCAAGCTTCTTCTGATAATATACCTTTCCTTCAAGCTGAGAATCCTTTATAATCTCATAATTAATGTTGTTATCTTTAGCATATTGCTCAGCTGCTGAACCCTCATAACATCTGACAGTCAGATTAGAACATCTATTAAATGCATTTTTTCCAATGTCAGTAACACTTGCTGGTATTGTCACACTGGTTAAGTTTGTACAATTCTGAAATGCAACTCTTTCAATTTTTGTTACATTATCAGGTATTGTCACCTCAGTCAAACCACTGCAGTTTTGAAAAGCACCATAACATATAGTATCAATATTTTCATGGATAACTACGTTTTTTAGATTTTTACAAAATTGAAATGTCTGATCTTTTATATATGTAAGATTTTTAGACAAAGTAACTGTTTCAAGGCTGGTACAGCGATTAAAAACATTGTCGCTCATTTTTGTAACACTGTCAGGAATAACGATTTCAGTCAAACCTGTACATTGCTCAAATGCAAAATAATCAATGAAATTTACGCTATCGGGTATTGTGATATTCTTGATGCTTTTGCATGACTTAAATGAAAAAGGCCCTAAACATGAAACACTTTTTCCGTCAATAACCGATGGAATTTCAACAGTTTCATCTGTACCTGTATACTTAGTAATACTAACAGTTCCATCATCGAGGACCTTATAAGTATAATCCCCCATAGTTTCTGCATTTACAATTACAGAAATACTTTCACCGCTTTCAAACAGCTCTGTGCCAAATGAAGCAGTTCCTCCAATAACCATAGCAAACGCCATTATACCTGCAAATAATTTTTTAAACATCAATATCTTCCTCCTAATTATTAAAAAACATAAAACATTGACTATTTTATCACAAATAAAATTAGTTGTACAGAAAAATGTCTATATTTAACTCATTTTTAGAAATTTATTAACAGTAAATTCATATAATAAATCGGCTATACACTTAATTTGAAATGTACAACCGATAATATAAAAATAAATATAATAAAAACTACAGCATCTTTTTTAAATATTTTCCTGTATACGATTTTTCGCACTTCACAACCTCTTCAGGGGTTCCGCAGACAACGATTTCACCACCACGTTGTCCTCCCTCAGGACCTAAATCTATGATATAATCGGCAGTCTTGATTACATCAAGATTGTGCTCAATAACAAGCACTGTGTTACCACCATCAGCAAGCTTTTGCAGCACATCAATCAGCTTGTGTACGTCAGCAGTATGAAGTCCTGTTGTCGGTTCGTCAAGGATATAGATTGTACGCCCTGTTGAACGCTTTGAAAGCTCTGTGGCAAGCTTCACTCGTTGGGCTTCTCCGCCTGAAAGCGTAGTAGCTGGCTGACCGATTTTAATATATCCCAGTCCAACCTCATATAAAGTTTCAAGCTTTCTTCTTATCTTAGGAATGTTGCTGAAAAATTCAACACCCTCTTCAACAGTCATTTCCAAAACGTCATAAATAGATTTCCCTTTATACTTTACTTCAAGAGTTTCACGATTGTAACGTTTTCCCTTGCATACCTCGCATGGTACATAAACATCGGGTAAAAAGTGCATTTCAATTTTGAGTATTCCGTCGCCTTCGCAGGCTTCACACCTTCCACCACGCACATTAAACGAAAATCTGCCGGAATTGTATCCTTTCATTTTTGCGTCGTTTGTAGCGGCAAAAAGATCACGAATATCTGTGAAAACTCCTGTATATGTTGCAGGATTAGACCTTGGCGTTCTTCCGATTGGCGACTGGTCAATATCAATTACCTTGTCAAGGTGTTCAAAACCCTTTATTTCCTTAAAATCACCTGAACGTATTCTTGCCCTGTTCAGCTTTCCGACCAAGTCCTTATAGATAATTTCATTCACAAGCGACGACTTTCCGCTTCCCGAAACACCTGTTACACAAGTAAAAGTTCCCAGAGGGATTTTAGCGGTAATATTTTTCAGGTTGTTTTGTTTTGCGCCCACAACTGTCAAAAATTGACCGTTACCTTTTCGTCTGTTTTCAGGCACTTCTATTTTCTTTTGTCCGCTGAGATACTGTCCTGTAATTGAATTTTTACAGGATTTAATCTCATCTATTGTACCTGAACATACGATCTCACCGCCATGAACGCCTGCTCCAGGTCCCACATCGACTATATAGTCAGCACTGTTCATGGTGTCCTCATCATGCTCTACAACTATCAAAGTATTTCCTAAATCACGAAGCCTTTTCAGCGTAGCAATCAGCTTGTCGTTATCACGCTGATGCAGTCCGATAGACGGCTCGTCTAAAATATAAAGTACGCCCATAAGAGATGAGCCTATTTGAGTAGCAAGTCTGATTCTCTGGCTTTCGCCACCCGAAAGAGTTCCGCTTGAACGAGAAAGTGTAAGGTATTCCAGACCAACACTCTGCAAAAATCCAAGTCGTTCTTTTATTTCTTTAATAATTCTTTCACCAATTAGTTTCTCACGATTTGTAAGCTCCAGTTTTTCAAAGAAACTTAAAGAGTCAGTTACCGATAAATGGGTAAGATCGCTTATATTCAATCCTCCCACAGTTACTGAAAGGCTTTCCTTTTTTAGTCTTTCACCCTTGCAGGCAGGACATTTTTCATCACTCATATAAGCCTCAATATCGGCTTTAGAATATACACTTGTGGTTTCTGCATAACGGCGTTCAAGGTTATTTATAACGCCCTCAAACTCGCCCATATACTGAGATTTAAAACCGCCCATATCCCGTGAAAGCTTCAATTTTTGTCCCTGTGTTCCATACAGGAAAATGTCGATAGCATCTGGATCAAGATTCTTCACAGGTTCGTCCAGAGAGATACCGTAAGTATCTGAAATCGCATTATAATACATCATAGCAATAGAGCCATCATCAAGACTGTTCCATCCGCTTGCCTTAATTGCACCCTGTCGGATTGACAGCTCCTTATTCGGAATAATAAGCTCGGAATCAATTTTCTTGAAAACTCCAAGTCCTGTACACTTCTCACATGCGCCAAAGGGATTATTGAACGAAAACATTCTCGGAGTTAATTCTTCTATAGAAATATTATGCTCGGGACAGGAATAGTTCTGAGAAAAATGAAGTTCCTCGCCGTCAATTACATCAACTGTAATCAATCCGCCTGTAAGCGATGACACTATTTCAATGCTGTCCGTTAATCTGGACTTAATATCAGGCTTTATGACAAGTCTGTCGACCACTATTTCGATGGTATGCTTTTTATTTTTTTGGAGTGAAATTTCTTCAGACAAATCATAAATTATTCCGTCAATTCTCACACGGACATATCCCGATTTTCTCGCATGGTCAAGTTCTTTTTTATACTCTCCTTTTCTTCCTCTGACAATGGGAGCCATAAGCTGAATTTTTGTTCCCTGCTCCAGCTCCATGATTTTATCTACGATTTCATCAATAGTCTGCTGACGTATTTCTTTTCCGCAGACAGGACAATGAGGAACACCTATTCTTGCATAAAGCAGACGGAGATAGTCGTATATTTCCGTAACCGTTCCCACAGTTGAACGAGGATTTTTTGATGTAGTTTTTTGGTCGATAGAAATTGCAGGAGAAAGACCTGTAATTGAATCCACGTCCGGCTTTTCCATTTGTCCTAAAAACTGTCTTGCATAAGACGACAGAGATTCCATATATCTTCGCTGACCGTCGGCAAATATAGTATCAAAGGCAAGAGATGATTTACCCGAACCTGAAAGCCCGGTAAACACAATAAGTTTATCTCTTGGCAGGGTCAAATCAACACTTTTCAAGTTATGTTCTCTTGCGCCTTTTATAACTATTTCATTATTCTGCATGGTTAACTCTCCTTCAATTTTAAATCCACAAGTGCAACATTATGCAATATTGTAAACTTATTTTCCGTCATTCTATTAAGCATCTGTAAATGCTCTTTTTCAAAATCAATAATTTCTTCGCCTGAAAGTGAAGCTCCTACTCCACGGCATGCTTTTATTCTACCGTTCCAACTTTTGATTGAAAAAGGTATTTGTACATCAAAATATTCATTATGCACAATATCGAAATATTTATTATAAATATCCGGAACATCTACAGGTCGCCTTCTTTCACCTGCACCAGTCCAATTTGGATTATATTTAAGTATTAATTTCTCACTTTCTCCAGCAATTCTATCCTCAAAAGGCAGCCAAGCCAAATATCCAATTAAAAGATGTCCTCCCGGTTTAAGCACTTTTTTTATTACAGGCAAAAGTTTTTTATGATCAAAATAGAAAAAACAAGTAAATGCAGTTATAACGTCAAAAGTATTTTCTAAAAAATCAATTTTTTCAACTTCGGAAACATAATACTTTATATTCATATTATGTTCGTCTGAAAGTCGTTTAGCCTGTGCAATTTGATTTTCAGAAATATCCACTCCTGTAAAGTCAGCTCCGTATTTATACATATTTCTTGGAAACACACCTGTACCTGTTCCTAAATCAAGGACTTTACAATCATAAGTACATAGATTCCACGATAAAATCTTATCATACATTTCTTTTGGATAGATATCTCTGTATTTAGCATAATCAGAAGATGTTCTGCCCCAGTCGAAAGACCTGCCGTCATCTATATTTTTATTTTTCATATCTCACCTCAAACATGTGCGTTTTTCATACTAAATCGTCCTTAATTATTGTCGTCAATATACAAGCCGGTGTAATTAATCACTATATTTCATCTGCGGTCTTTTTCTATACATTATTTCGTCGGATTTAATGTAACCTTGTTTTTCATAAAAAGCTTGTGCATTATAATTCGTCTTGCCTGTGAAAAGCTGATATCCCGCTATATTTTTATCCTTGAAATATTCTTCTATATACTCAAACATCTTTGTTGCAATACCAAGCCGTCTGTATTTTTCATCAATATATAACTCGGTAATCTCTAAATAATATTTACTGTAACACATTGATTTGAATATCTGCACACAACAAAATCCAACAGCTTTATTATCGGCAGTCGCAATAAAAACTATCTCCTGCTCATTATTAATGATTGAATTTTTTAAAAGTTCTAATTGCGTTGTTCCTTTCCCATTAAAATCTTCATTTAATTTGTAAAGAACATCTACGTCGGATATTAACGCTTTTCTTATCTCTATTTTCATATTATTTTTTCCTCGTTTCCGTTGTCAAAACTTTATCAGCGGATACAAATTAATCGGTTTGACAAACGAGTGATGGCTACGCACCGAACGATGACGCAAATTGCACCGTCTGCGCTAAGACTCACCCCTAAGTTCCGAAATCTTATCACGCAGGAATGCTGCATGTTCAAACTCAAGCATTTTAGCTGCTTCTTTCATCTGCTTTGTCAGCTTGTCAATAAGAGCTTCGGTTTCACGCTTAGACAGCTTTGCCTTCTGTCTTGCAGAATACTCAACCTCTTCTTTTGTAGAAATCTCTATAACATCACGAATATCCTTCTTAATCGTCTTTGGAACGATGCCGTGCTCCTCATTAAACTTCATCTGTAATGCACGTCTTCGTTCGGTTTCGGTTATAGCAAGCTCCATTGAACGTGTCACTGTATCGGCGTACATTATAACCTTACCCTCAGAGTTTCTTGCGGCACGTCCGATAGTCTGAATAAGCGAGCTTTCGGAACGAAGGAATCCCTCCTTATC
>CAMWVM010000013.1 GCA_947177715.1 uncultured Ruminococcus sp. | reverse complement strand
CCACAGATATCCGAAAGGATAGGTTGGAGGCGGGGACATCTTGCCTAAGCTATATTAAATAATCAATAAATGTAAACTCATATAAAAGCTGCCCTGATTTTATCAGGACAGCTTTTTAAATTCTTACTTAATATAATTTATTCCTTTACAGAACCCGAAACCAAACCGCTGTAAATGTATTTCTGAAGTGTGAGGAAGATAATTAAAGTAGGAATAATAGCAATGATAATTCCCGCAAAGATAATCTCCCACTTAGCACCAAACGGACCGACAAAATTGTACAAAGCAGTTGATACAACAGACAAATCAGGCTTTGTCATGTATAACTGAGGTGTATAGAAATCATTGTATATGCTTACAAACTTGATTATAAGCACAGTAGCAATCGCCGGAGTCAAGTTGGGCAATATAATGCTGAAATAAATTCTTGGATATGAAGCACCGTCAACAATTCCGCTTTCGTCAAGAGAAACGGAAATCTGATTAAGGAACTGAATAAAAATGTAAATGGAAATAATATCAGTTCCAACATAAAGAATGATAGGAGCAGCCATAGTGTTGTAAAGACCCAGCTTGTTTACTATCTGGAATACTGTAACCTGCATAGAAATGTTAGGCAGCAGTGTAGCTACAAGGAATGCAGCCTTAACAGTTCTTGTGAGAACCGAGTTAAATCGCTGAATTACAAACGCAGTCATAGTACCTGTGATAACTGATCCTGCGCATGAAATAACAAGAATAATTGCTGTGTTCTTTAAACCTATAAGAACTCGTCCCTCAATAAATGCTGTGGTAAAGTTTTCCCACCTTAATTGTTTCGGTAAATCAAATATTCCTGAATTAGAAAACTCTCTGTTATCTTTAAATGCACCAAAGAGAATGACTATAATAGGAAGAATAACCAATGCACAACCTATAAGAAGAACCAAATACTTCAGAATTGTCAAAATTACTGCTCCCGCTGAATGCTTAGTATGCAGTTTTCTATTTTCAAAGCTTTCCATATTTCATCCCCCTTACCTTTTAGATTTTCTGGGCTTATCATCATTCTCTTTAAAGAATGCCTGTTGTATAAGCGTTACAACAATGATGATTATGAGCAATACAACTGCCATGGCGGATGCAAGTCCCATTTTCTTGTAAATAAACGCAGTATCAATCGTCTTGATAACGAAAGTTGATGTTCCATTTTTACCACCTGTAATAATATAAGGAACTTCAAATACTGAAATAGCACCTTTTACAGCAAGAATAAGCTGAAGTGAAATAATCGGTTTGATTCCTGGGAAAACAATGTAACGGAATCTCTGCCATGGATTAGCACCGTCCAAGTCACAAGCCTCATAAAGATCCGGACTGATAGATTGAATAGCGCCCATGTACATGATAATATCAAAACCAATGTATCTCCACATTGAAACAAATACTAAACAACAGTTAGCAAGCCACGGAGTAGTGAGCCATTTTACAGGATCACCACCGAATAATTCAATAATTGCATTAAGCGTTCCTTCACTTGTAAGCGGAGGACTGCCCTTTGAAAAGAATCTCTGAAAGATAAGCGCAACAGCAACCCCGTTCATCAGATAAGGGAAGAACAAAGTTCCCTTAAAAAGTCCCTTAAGCTTGATTTTTGAGCAAAGAATCGAAGCAACCAACAAAGCAATAATCTGCTGAATAAATGAACCCACCAAATAATAAAGGCTTGTCTGGAAAGTTACAAAATAGTCCGGATTAGTGAAAACCGTTTTGTAATTGTCAAGTCCTACAAAGGTTGCGTCAATACCAAATTGATCACGATCCTGGAAGCTATAATATACCATGTCAAAAGCAGGTATAAAAGTAAATGTAATTAACAAGGCTAATGGAATAAGCAAAAACAGAATAGTAGTAATAAGCTTCTGTCCCTTATAGGTTCTGCACCACTCTAAAAAAGTATACTTTCGAGCACTTTTTTCCATTTTCCAAGCCTCCTTTACTAAATATTAATATAAAATTAGGGGGGCTTTAAAATCCCCCCTAAAATTTTAACTTGTTTAATTTAAGGGATTACTTGATAACACTGTCTCTTGTTTCAACCCATCTCTTGTTGCAGTCTTCTACAACAGCCTTGAAGCCGTCTTCACCCTTGCCAGCCAATGCTGCTTCAGCAAGCTTAATCTTGAAGTTAGCTGCGTCGCCGTCAAATGTACCAACTTCTGAACCCTTATCAACTTCATCAAATTTACCCTGAAGCTCATCAGGAGCAAGCTCTTCTTCAAAGAGCACACAATCCTTGAAGTTGCCAAGGTTAGCAGGGAGCTCAGAATCTGCAGCTGGAGGGATCATACCTTCGCTGTAAGCAAATCCTGATTCAAGAGCAAACCATTCAACAAACTTTTTAGCAAGCTCTTTATTTTCAGAATTCTTGTTTACACCTAAGCAATAGTCAGCAGCTGTTTCTGCATACTGTTTACCGTCAACTGTAAATGGTGCAGGCATATAACCGATATCTTCTTCATGTCCAACAGCCTTCTCTTCAAACTGGCTGATAGCCCATGAACCCATTACCATTGTACCGATCTTACCGTCAGCAAGCCATTCCTTGGAAGCTTCCCACTGAGTTGTAGTTGGATCTTCTTCAATAACGTCCTTGTTTGAGAATACGTCATACATAAGTTTAAATACTTTATAATAACCGCCGTCTTCAGCAAATAAGTCATTCTTATTCTGAAGGAGTTCTGTCTTGTAGTTAGGGTTACCTGAAGCTGAAAGAATCAGGTTAGACCACTGACTGATTGTCCAGCTTGCGTCTGCAAACTGTGTGTAATAAGGAATAGCGTCGCCTTTATCCTTGATCTTCTGGAGATCCTCAAGGAACTCTTCAGGAGTCTTAGGAAGTTCTGTAATTCCAGCATCTGCCCAAACCTTTGTGTTATAAAGAATACCTGTTGCTGTACCACCTGTAGCAATACCATAAACAGTTTTGTCATACATCTTCTTATTAGTCCAACGATAAGTTTCTTTTAACTCATCGTATGTACCGAGAGGTTCAAAGAAGTTACCAAGATCTTTAAGTTCAACTGAATCAGGAATAGCAAGAACATCGCCATAATCCTTTGTTGTCATCATCTTCGAAACATCATCAGCATAGTTTGTGAAACCTGTGTATTCTACTTTACAGTTAAAAGCTTCCTCAAAGGCTTTTGTTCTCTCTTCCAGTGAACCGTCGCCGCCATTGGAAAGACGGTCAGTACGGTTTGTAAGAACCTTAAGAGTAGCACCCTTTCCATCAATTCTCTCTACAACTGCCTCAGCAGTGCTTGAGTTGTCTTTCTTTTCAGAAGTCGAGCTGTCGTCGTTGCTTCCGCATGAAGCAAGCATTGTCATACCCAATGAAGCAGCTGCTGCCAGTGAAATAATGCGTTTAATATTCATGTTTTTCTCCTCCAAATATAAAGATTTGAACTTACCTGCATTAAAGCAATCCGCTTTAATCCACCTGCTCATTATACATCAGCTTTCTCATTTTGTCAATGGTTATAATAAATTTATTCTTTTATGTGCCAAAATACAGCAACATTCACAAATCAAATCCCCAAAATCATATGCAAATTGCACAAAAAACAGAATTGAATATTTTAATTGCCTTAAAATTCGTCAAAAACCGATATTTGCAAAATACAATTAAACTATAAGCAAAACAGCGTAAATACGCCGCTTTCTCACATATATCAATCAAAATGCATAAATGCACAGAAAAATTCACATAATAATAATTAAAAAAATAACATCAACAATTTGTGCATTTTGACTATATAAGTATTATTAGACAACTTTTTGAATAATATTCGATAAAAACGCTCTGTGCATTTTGACGAATATATTGTCTATATAAAGAAAAAGTTATTTCTATTGAATTTGAGTTGCAAAAAACCAACTCTCACTCCACTTAGTATATACAAATTTCTTATGAACATTCTTGTTGTTTTTAACCAATTTTACACATGTTATTTTGTTTAATATACCAAACTTTTTTCATATTTCATTCATAGTTGCACATTTGCGTGCAAAAAAAGCCTCAAATGGGACTATAAGTGAGAGGTCTTATCAATTCACGATATCAGTTTGCGTTGCTCTTTTGATATGACCACGCTATGGCATGTTTAAAAAATAGATTCTTTCCTTTAACTGATAGTAATGCATTTTAAATTGTGCATTAAAAACGCCATACTTCAAACAAGAAGCATGACGTTTAATTTATTGATATAAAATTAAATTAAATCTGCAATATCTAAAATTAATTTTTCTGATTTCTCCCAGCCAAGACAAGGGTCAGTAATTGATTTTCCATAAACGCCATCGCAAATCTTTTGTGCACCGTCTTCAATATAACTTTCAATCATAAATCCCTTGACAATCTTGCCAATGTCAGCAGAATGACGCATCGAATGTAAAACTTCTTTGCATATTCTCGGCTGTTCAAGATATTTCTTGCCAGAGTTGCTGTGGTTTGTATCAATAATTACAGCAGGGTTCTGATAATCTCCCTCTGCATATAAACTGCAAAGAAGCTGTAAATCTTCATAGTGATAGTTAGGATGAGCCTGTCCGTGCTTATTCACATATCCTCTCAAAACAGCATGAGCAAGCGGATTTCCTGATGTTTCAACCTCCCAGCCTCTGTAAAGGAACGTATGGCTGTTTTGTGCTGCTGTAATTGAGTTCATCATGACTGATAAATCACCGCTGGTCGGATTCTTCATACCTGCCGGAATGTCCATGCCACTGGTAGTGATTCTGTGCTGCTGGTCCTCAACAGAACGAGCCCCGATAGCTGTATATGAAAGCAAATCCGAAAGGTATCTGTAATTCTCAGGATAGAGCATTTCATCAGCACAAGTAAGTCCTGTTTCTTCAATAGCTCTTGTGTGAAGCTTTCTTATAGCAATCAGACCCTCAAGCATATCCTCGTCCTTTGTGGGGTCAGGCTGATGAACCATTCCCTTATAACCTAAACCAGTGGTTCTTGGCTTATTAGTATAAATTCTCGGAATGATTATGATTTTATCTTTTACTTTATCCTGAATATCTTTCAGCCTGTAGATATAATCCATAACCGAATCTTCTCTGTCCGCAGAGCATGGTCCGATAACAAGCAAAAGCTTATTAAGCTCGCCGGTAAACACCTTTTTGATTTCTTCATCACGTTCAGCCTTGTGTGCAATTATTTTTTCCGAAAGCGGAAATTGTTCTTTTATAACCTGCGGAATTGGCAGTTTTCTTTTAAAATTCATACCCATAATTTTAACCTCCCGAAATTCACAGAAATCTATATTCTCCCTAATAAAATAACTTCTGTGACTGTCCGATTCAATTTACCGCTTTAAAATCTCACGCCTTAAAAGCACAAAAGCGTTGCCGGACATATATAATAATACACCTTTTCAGAATAAATTACAAGTATTTCATTAAAATTTCAGAATTCTGTAATTATTTATTTCGTCTTATGGCTTAAATCCTGTTTCTTAACCGACAAATTCCGCATTGCAGGGTTATCAATTAACCTTCCTTTATAGTCAAACCTTGACCCATGGCACGGACAATCCCAGCTTTTTTCATCAGGATTCCATTCAAGCTGACATCCAAGATGAGGACACTTATTTGATACAGCATAAACCTTACCCTCTTCGTCTTTATACACTCCGACCTTTTTGCCCTTGTATTCCACAATTCCACCATGACCTTTCGAAATTTCTGCCGCAGCCTTATCAGGAAATCTCAGCACATTCTTTGAAAGTCCTTTTACAGAATGACCTGTTTCATTCATGAGAGCTTTTGCGGAGGCAGAAACCTTGAACCTCTGAGGAGAGAAAATTTCATATGGATTTTCTCCTCCTTCAATCATTTCCGAAATTATCATCGCCGCTATCATAGACGAACTCATTCCCCACTTCTGAAAACCTGTCGCCACATATACATTAGGCAGAGATGAAGAAAAACGCCCTATATAAGGCACTCCGTCAAGAGGCATACAGTCCTGAGCTGACCACCTAAACGCCGCCTTGCTTTGAGGATAATAATGCCTTGCCGCCGTTTCAAGCCTTGAATATTTTCCTCCGTTAGGGTTTTCACCAGTCCTGTGACTTCCGCCTCCTAACAGCAGATAATTTCCGCTGTTTCTGAATGACAATCCGTTTTGGTCAATTCCATAATACATTCCATCAAGCTTGGAGGCATTTTCCAATGCCACAACATAAGACCTCTCCTGATGCATACGCATAAAATAATAACCCGGC
This sequence comes from uncultured Ruminococcus sp., assembly GCA_947177715.1. Lineage (GTDB taxonomy): Bacteria > Bacillota > Clostridia > Oscillospirales > Ruminococcaceae > FB2012. Next base: position 7,717 of record CAMWVM010000013.1, on the reverse strand, counting down.
GTATTTATAAAAGGAAAATGAGTAGCCACTACTATGTTTCCTGCACTTACAATTCCACGGTCAGTCACAAGATTATTATTTTCAATAGCCTTGACCATGGTGTTTTCATATATATCTATATCTTTTGCAATGCCCTCAATAAATTTTAACGGACTGAACTGTGCTTGATTTTCAAATTTCAAAGCAAGTTCTACTTTTAAAGGCAGCGTGGTTTTATCCGTAAGCAATTCAGATATTCCTGCCATTCTTGCAGCTTTCGCCTCTTCAAGCAAGATTTCGCTGTGATTTTGAGTATAAAGATATGACGGAATACGCTCAAAATCACAATTAATATTTTCGTTTTTTATTATTTGCTCGTATTCGTCAATCGCCTTTAAATTCGCCTGTGCATACTGCTTAGTCTTTGTTATACCAAAATCCCTTATAAGAGAATGATATTTCAGTCCATGCTGACAGGTTATTTTTGCCGTTGTATTTTTAGTCTGACCGCTTGCGATCTTTCTTGCTTCAAACACTGCACATTCTATCCCTTTTTGTTTCAGGAAATAAGCGATAAGCAAACCTGCCATTCCTCCGCCTATTACTGCCGTATCAATGCTCATATCACCTTTTAATGACTCTCTTGCTTTTAATTTCGTTTCACTGCTCCATAATGACTGCATAATTCCAACTCCTTTTTCTATATTGTTAGCAAAAGCAGTAAGAAAATGCAATATTTCAACAAACTACAATAAGCAGAATGTTAAAAGTTTAGGTCAAGCCTTTTCAGAAGGCAAGATTCTTGCTTTGCAAGAATCAGGGATCAAAGGAACAGCGTCCCTTGCTGCTGTCCGCAGGCAGCGGAACTTTTTTCGGCAGGCGCTCGAAAGGATATGAAAACTTCACCTGCGGTGAGATAAAAAAATAGCCCCTCGGGGCTATTTTTAGAATATGAGAATGTTTCCAAAGGAAACTTCAAATTTTGCTAAGCAAAATTCCCCTGAAAAGAGAGGGCTTCCCTTAATAATAAACAATATAAGCTTTATTCCAATTCAAAAGCTCCTGTATAAAGCTGATAATACTTGCCCTTTTGCGCAATAAGCGATTCGTGATTGCCTCTCTCAATTATTCTTCCCTGCTCAAGAACCATGATAACATCAGAATTCTTAACCGTGGAAAGTCTATGGGCGATAACAAACACTGTTCTTCCGTACATAAGAGCGTCCATACCGCTTTGAACAATAGCTTCCGTTCTTGTGTCAATGCTTGAAGTGGCTTCATCAAGAATCATTACAGGAGGATCGGCAACTGCGGCTCTTGCAATAGAAATAAGCTGTCTTTGTCCTTGAGATAGTCCCGAACCATCACCCGAAAGCACCGTATTATATCCATCAGGAAGTCTTGTAATAAAGCTATGAGCATTTACAAGCTTTGCTGCCGCAATACATTCCTCATCGGTTGCATCAAGGTTTCCATATCTGATATTTTCCATTACCGTTCCGGTAAACAGGTTTACGTCCTGCAATACAATTCCCAGCGAACGTCTTAAATCAGTCTTATGTATTTTATTAATATTAATTCCGTCATATCTGATTTTTCCGTCAGCAATATCATAAAATCTGTTTATAAGATTTGTAATTGTAGTCTTTCCTGCTCCGGTTGCGCCCACAAAAGCCAGCTTTTGTCCGGGCTCTGCAAAAAGAGATACGTTATGCAGAACAATTTTATCACTGTTATAACCAAAGTCAACGTCGTCAAATTTTATATCGCCCGTAAGCTTTGTATAGGTGATAGTACCGTCGTTATGAGGGTGCTTCCACGCCCAAAGACCTGTACGGCCCTCTGTTTCAGTAAGTTTATCTCCGTCATATTTTGCGTTGACAAGAGTTACATAACCATCGTCGGTTTCAGGCTCTTCATCCATCATATTGAAAATTCTTTTTGCACCTGCAAGCGCCATAACAAAGGCATTAATCTGCTGTGCAATCTGGGTGATAGGCTGAGTAAAAGAACGGCTAAGCTGTAGGAACGAAGCGATAATGCCCAATGTCAATCCGCCTATATTATTTATAGCCAGCGCTCCGCCCATCATTGCGATAAGCACATACTGAGCATGACCTAAGTTTCCCATTATCGGACCAAGGATATTTACAAGTTTGTTGGCTTCTGAAGCGTTTTCACAAAGTTCCTCATTCAGGATATCAAACTCCTGCTTTGATTTTTCTTCGTGACAAAAAACCTTAATTACTTTCTGTCCGTTGATCATTTCTTCAATATAGCCGTTGACCTTACCAAGGGATTGCTGTTGTTTCATAAAATAGCTTCCGCTTCTTGAAGTAATCTTCTTTGCAAAAACCATCATAAGGAAAACTGTCAGCAGTACAAAAATTGTCATATAAATGCTTGTTAAAAGCATTGCCACAAACACGGTTATTATTGTAATAATTGTTGAACATAGCTGCGGTAAGCTTTGAGTTATCATCTGACGGAGAGTATCCGTATCATTTGTATAACAACTCATTATATCTCCATGAGTATGGGTATCAAAATATTTGATCGGAAGTGTTTGCATATGCTCAAACATTTCATCTCGAATATCCTTTAAAACACCCTGTGCAATAGTAACCATAATTCTGTTAAACACAAGGTTTGCAGCAACACCGATGATATAGATAAATCCCATAATTACTATTGCTTTCAGCAATCCTGTAAACACTGGATTTGCTAATTTTCTAAGCGGATCTATGTAATCGTCAATAAGCACCTGTAAAAACAATGAGGATGCAACTGCCGCAAATGCACTTATAATAATACATATCAGAACCAATGCAAATCGTGCTTTATATTTAAAGATATAACTCATCAATCTTTTAAGAGTTTTGCCATCCGGTTTCTGTATTTTGCCATGAAACTGTCCGTTTCTGCCCATCGGACCTCTACTCATCGTCGACACCTCCCTTTGTCTGGGATTCATATACTTCTTTATAAATCTGATTTGTTTTTACAAGCTCATCGTGATTTCCCATTCCGGCAATTTTTCCGTCATCAAGCACAATAATAATATCTGCATCCTGAATGGATGAAATACGCTGCGCAACGATTATTTTTGTAGTGTCGGGTATTTCCTCACGGAAAGCACGACGAATGAGCGCATCTGTTGCTGTATCCACTGCACTTGTCGAGTCGTCAAGAATAAGAATCTTAGGCTTTTTCAGCAACGCTCTTGCAATACAAAGTCTTTGCTTTTGACCGCCGGATACGTTTGTGCCTCCCTGTTCGATATATGTATCATATTTATCAGGGAACTGTGAAATAAACGAATCAGCCTGCGCAAGCTTACATACTCTTATCAAATCCTCGTCTGTTGCCTGTTCGTTGCCCCAGCGGAGATTATCCTTGATTGTGCCCGAGAAAAGCACATTCTTTTGAAGTACCATTGCAACTTCGTCACGCAGTGACTCAATATCATATTTTCTTACGTCAACTCCTCCGACTTCCACAGACCCTGCTGTTACGTCATAAAGTCTTGGAATAAGCTGGACAAAGGTAGACTTTGAACTTCCTGTTCCGCCTATTATTCCAACGGTTGCTCCTGACGGGATTGACACGTTTATATTTTCAAGGCAATCACGGTCAGCTTTTTCTGAATAAGCAAAATTCACATTGCTGAACGTTATTCTTCCGTCCTTAACCTCAGTTATTGGATTTTCTCCGTTAGTAAGATTGCTTTTCTCGTCGAGAACTTCCACAATTCTCTCACATGAAGCACGGGAAATTACAATCATAACAAAAACCATAGAAAGCATCATAAGACTCATCAAAATCTGCATTGCATATGATATAAGGCTCATTAGCTCGCCTGTTGTCATTGAATTACTTACAATGAGCTTAGCTCCAAGCCATGAAACCAGCAGCATACATCCATACATGCAGAACTGCATAAGAGGCATATTAAATGCCAACAACTTTTCAGCCTTTGTAAAATCATCATAAATTTCCTTTGAAACGCCTTTGAACTTTTCTATTTCATGATCTTCTCTAACAAAGGATTTTACCACTCTTATACCATGAAGATTTTCCTGGACAACGTTATTTAATTTATCATACTTTTTAAATACTCTTTCAAAATTCGGATGGGCGTGTGTCATTATATAAAACAAGCCGCCGCCGAGAATAGGAATTGAACATAGGAAAACCAAGGAAAGCTCCGGATTAACACTAAACGACATGAACAATGCGAAAACAAGCATAACCGGTGCTCTAACCGCAATTCTTATACACATCTGATATGAATTTTGAATATTGGTTACATCGGTTGTAAGGCGAGTTACGATACTTGCAGTTGAAAACTTATCAATATTTGAAAAGCTAAAATCCTGCACCTTATAATACATATCATGTCTAAGATTCTTAGCAAAGCCTGCTGATGCATAGGCTGCATATTTTCCAGACAAAGCTCCGAACGCTAAAGAGATAACACAGGAAATAAGCAGGGCTGTTCCCATTTTTGCTATATACCTCATATCTCCCTTTTCAATACCGAAGTCGATAAGATTCGCCATAAGCAAAGGTATAACGACTTCCATAATAACCTCAAAGGACACAAAAACAGGTGAGAGAATTGAATCTTTTTTATATTCCCGCACGCTGTGCAAAAGTTTTTTAATCATAAATAAATTTTTCTCCTTTCTCATTATTAATACTTTAACTGTAAATAATAATTCTTATAATTATTATTCACAGGTTTTGACTAAATGTTTTTATGGTTTTTCCACAAGATTCTTCAGAATCTTTTTAAGCATGACACAAAGCTGTTTCTGCTCAGAACTTGTAATATCTTTCAACATTATCTCTTCAGTTTCACAGCATTTCTTTCTGACAAAGTTATTATACTCCCTGCCTTTTTCGGTTAGGTAGACCCTTATTTGTCTTAAATCCTTCGTGTCCGTAATACGCTTTACCAAGCCGTCACTCTCAAGCTTCACAAGAGCAGCTGAAACAGACGGAGCTGTAAGATGGGTAAGCTTAACTAACTGAAGCTGCGTTAGTCCGTCATCGTGAACAAGATGAAACAAAATTCTTCGAGAACCGTGCGACATTTCCCTTAAATTAGAAGCATGACTTATTCTCCTATTAAAAATCTTTGAAATATCGTTTATATACATGGAGGGTGTTGCGTCATCACGCTCCAACAGTTCCATTATATGCTTTTGCGCAAACTCGTCAAATTTCTTCACTTTTACACCTCCCACGCTAAAAATAATTAGTTAGCTTTCTAAGTAATTTTAACTTATAATTATTTATTTGTCAAGAGCTTTTTGAAAATAGTCTTTCACCAGAAAGAAAAAACCTGTCATGTTTTGACAGGTTTTCATATATACTATTTTATTTTAACAGATTTTTCGGTATATGCTCCGTTATAGGTAACTTCGTTATAATCCTTATAAGCTTTTACAGTGAAATAATAGGTTTTCCCTTTTGAAAGACCCGTTTTTGAATAGCTTGTACCTGTGGTGGTTTTCAGCTTTTGCCAAGAACCCTTTGCTGAAGTTTTATAATAAACAATATAGCCTGTTGCACCGCTGACTTTATTCCATTTCAACGTTGCTTTTCCCGTTCCTGATGTTAAAGTGAAATCAACCTTTGCCGGTTTTGTCGTAGTTTTATAAGTATCATAGCTTACGCTTGCAACTTCCTTACCGCCAACATTTTTATATGCTTTCACTGCAAACCAGTATGTTTTTCCCGAAGCAAGATTTTTCACATTATATGAAGTACCGGTGATTTTATCAAGCCTTGTCCACTTTTGGTTTACATACTGATAAACTATATAACCTTGTGCTCCGCTGACCTTATTCCATGATAGTTTTACACTGCTGTCTGAACAGGAGGACTTAATTCCGCTGACCTTTGACAGCTTTGTTACACTACTCGCCTGTGGATAAGATGGACTTAAAACTGTTTTACTATCATCAATTCTATATGCTCTAACTGCAAACTTATATTCAACACCTGATTCAAGTCCAGTTACTGTGTATGAATTTGATGTATTAACCGTTTTTTCAATTTTACTCCATGTTTTCTTTGAATTATTATACTGATATATAATATATCCCTGAGCACTTTTTGCTTTATTCCACGACAGTTTTACGGAATTTGCAGAAACTGACGACACTTTAAATCCTGTAACGGTTGGCGGATTTGTAATAATATTTAGCGTTGGATATGTAGGACTGGACACTTCTTTACCGTTTTCGGTTCTATATGCTTTTACTGCAAATTCATATTGAGTACCTGCACTTAGACCTGTTACTCTATAATCATTTGCCGTTGTAGTGGTTTTAGTTATTCTATTCCACGTTTTCTTTGAATTATCATACTGATAAATAATATATCCTTGTGCACTTTTCACTTTATCCCATGACAGATTTACATAGTCGGCAGAAGATGAGGAAGTCTTAAAGCCTTTAACGGCTGCTGGATTTGTAACAACAGTAAGAGTTGGATATGAAACGCTGGATATTTCCTGTCCGTTTGCTGTTTTATACGCTTTTACGGCAAACTTATATTCTGTTCCTGCGCTTAATTTTGAAATTTTATATGTATTTGCTGTTGTAGTTGTTCTTTGAATTTTCACCCACTTTTTCTGGGAATTATTATACTGATAAATATAATATCCCGCTGCGTCTTTGACTTTGGTCCACGAGAGATTTATGGTATCTATAGTTTTTGATGACACTTTTAAGCCTGTTACCACGGAAGGGTAAGATGCGATAGAATCCTTGGCAGCACTGCCGTTCTTATAATACCCTCCATCAGCTTCAGAATAGGTATTGCAAAGGAATTCCCACTTATATCCCCACTGAGGACTATCGCTTGCTTTTTCGCCGACTTCCATAAGAAAGACGCTTCCGTCGATTATTACCTCGCCCCAGAAATGCTGACCGCCATAGGATCTATAGCCCATTATAAGTCTTGCGTCAAATCCAAGATATATCATCATTTCAACCAATGCCCCGTTATAATCGGAACACTGACCTTGTTTTTTCACAAATATATTTTTAGAATGGGAGTTAGTAGGGATGGGACCATAGGTCATATTATTTCTTATCCACTCAGCGGTATAAACAACTTTTTCGCCTGCTGTCATGCTTGAAGTAAAATGTTTTTTTGCAAAATTAGCGAGAATAGTTTTTTCCTCGCTTGTAAGGGTATAAACAGATGATGTATTTTTACTTCCTTGAGTATTTATTATTTGATAAGAATTTTTTGTTTTCAATGAAGCAGCGTTAAGTCGGTTGACGGTATCAATAGTACACTCCTCATTAGACCAGCCGCTGTAAATAGTTGTACTGCCGGACTTTTTATATGCTCTCACCTTAAAGTGATAATTCTTTTTATAGGACAAGTCTGTTTTAGTAAATGAAGTTGTGGTGTTTACGGAAATGGTTTTAAGTTTTGTGCGTTCATTCCAGCAATCGCCTGACTGATTATTATGAGGAACTGAGTTTGTATCACCGCCGCACCAATAAATCTGATAGCCGTCGGCTTTGGTATTCTTATCCCATGACAGAACTGCTTTTGTGGCATAGGATTTCAACGTAAGTTTAGGTGCAGCAAGAGTTTGGGATGCACCAAATGCACTCAAACCTGCCGAAAGCACAAAATTCAATGTTATTACGATAGTTATTAAAATTGCAGATAGCTTTCTTTTCATAACAAACATACTCCCCATATT
>CAMWVM010000012.1 GCA_947177715.1 uncultured Ruminococcus sp. | reverse complement strand
ACTCAATTCAGAGGACAGTTTGAAAGCAGATGCAAAGGACTTGTGGAAGAGGTAAAAAGCCAAGGCAATGTAATCCTCTTTATCGACGAAGTTCATAACCTTGTGGGAACTGGTGATTCAGAGGGTACAATGAATGCAGCCAATATCCTTAAGCCTGCACTATCAAGAGGAGAAGTACAGGTCATCGGTGCGACAACATTTAAGGAATATCGTAAGCATATCGAAAAGGATTCTGCTTTGGAAAGACGTTTTCAGCCTGTTACTGTGTCTGAACCAACAGTTGATGATACTGTTTCAATACTGATGGGGATAAAAAAATATTATGAAAACTATCATAGAGTCAAAATTTCAGATGAACTGATAAAAATGTGTGCAGTTTTATCCGAAAGATATATTAACGATAGATTTTTGCCGGATAAAGCTATAGATTTGCTGGACGAAGCATGTGCTTGTGCAAGCATAAGAAGTCCTGAGCTTGCCGAATTTGAGGAGCTTAACGAAGAACTCCATAAGCATGAGAATCTTATGACGGATTATGAAACCAAGGAAAATCCTGATTATGAGATAATGGCTACAGAAAAAGCGGAGATTTCAAGAATCAAAAATCGTCTTGAAGAAGTAGAAAACATTGTCAAGGATATCAAGGTAACAGATTCGGATTTATCTAAGGTTATCGAACTTTGGACCGGTATTCCCTCAAATAAAATTGTAGAAACGGAATATGAGAAAATCCGTAATTTAAAGACCGCTTTATCTGCAAGAGTTTTAGGACAGGAACAGGCTGTCGATAAGGTCGCAAAAGCTATAAAGAGAACAAGAATACAGCTTTCAAAACGCCGAAGACCTGCATCATTCATATTTGTAGGACCAACAGGAGTGGGTAAAACCGAGCTTGTAAAGGCTTTGGGCGAAGAATTGTTTGACGCAACTGAACCCCTTATCAGGGTTGATATGTCTGAATTTATGGAGAAGCACTCAGTTTCAAAGCTTATCGGTTCTCCTCCGGGATATGTAGGCTTTGACGAAGCGGGACAGCTTACCGAGAAAGTCCGCAGAAGACCATATTCAGTTGTGCTTTTTGATGAAATCGAAAAAGCTCACCCTGATGTAATGAATATACTGCTGCAAATACTTGACGAGGGAAAAATAAACGATTCTCAGGGACGTTCTGTTTCCTTTGAAAACACTGTAATTGTCATGACTTCAAATGCAGGTTCAACTGACAAGGATACGGGCGTCGGTTTTAATAAGACAGACGCTGAGATATCTTCAGAAAAAGCTATGAAAGCCCTGAGAGAATTCCTAAGACCGGAATTCTTAGGAAGAGTGGATGAAATCGTTGTGTTTAATCCGCTCACCGAAGAGGATTATGCAGGAATTGCCGGTCTTATGCTCAATGAAATGAAAGAGCCTCTTATTGAAAAGGGAATTAAGCTAAGCTACGATGATTCTGCATTAAAGCTTATTGCCCACAAAGCTTTCAATAAAAAGTTGGGGGCAAGAGATATTCGCCATGTTATCAGAAATGAAATTGAGGATAAAATTGCTGAAATCCTTATTGATAAGGGCGAGGGAAGTATATCAGGTCTTGGAATTACTGAGCGTGATGGAGAGTTAGCAGTAGATGCTATATAATGACGGGGAGATGCCCCTTATTGAAATAATGCAAAGTCATTTTTAGAAGAATAAAAATTATGCACACTCAACAAAATGAGTGTGCATTTTTTGTGCATTGCTACAAACTTGATTTCATATTTCATTCATAGTTGCACGTTTGCGTGCAAAAAAAGCCTCAAATGGGGCTATAAGTGAAGGGGTCTTAGCGCAGACGGCGCAAATCACGATATCGGTTTGTGATATTTGATTGTTCTGACCTCGCTATGGTAAGTTTTCAAAATGGATAAAGATTTGTAAAAGCGCAGACGGCGCAAATCACGATATCAGTTTGTGATATTTGATTGTTCTGACCTCGCTATGGTAAGTTTGCAAAATTGGTGTAGGGGTGCAACTCAGCCCAGCTGAATTTGTTCTCAGACGACCCGTTTTTGCATCGAATATCTTGCTTATAGTGCCGCATGGGTATTGTCCCTATTGTAAAGAAGTATTGGTTGATTTGAAATCAGAAATTCCGCTGAAAATAGTAAATGCAATCTGCTTCTGATAACTCTCATCTTCTAATTTTGCAGCTTCTTCATGGTTGGATAAAAATCCGCATTCAATCATAACCGCAGGACATTTCGCATTGTTAAGCAGAAAAAGCTCATCGCCCACAGGCTTTGTTTCACGGGTATTTTCAGGCTGAAGTTTTGAAACAAATTGCTTCTGCATAATTGACGCAAGCTGTTCACTGCCTGTGACTTTGGGACTGTAAAACATTTGAGCACCGCTGTATTTTTCATCGGTAAATTTATTTTGATGAATTGAAATTGCAATGGCATTGTCAAATTTATTAAAGAGCGCAAGTCGGTTATCCATATCTGATTTTTTTTGTTTTGCTAACCCCTGAATTCCTTCGTCGTGAATTGATATATCACTTTCACGAGTGCATTGGGTATCATAACCCATTATATTAAGCATATCCCTTAAAGACAGTAATATGTTCAGATTAATGTCCTTTTCACATTTGTTGTTTACGCTTACACAGCCTCCGTCAGCACCGCCGTGCCCTGCGTCAAGGACTATTATGGGCTTTTGCACTGTATCTGAAATTTGTGTTGATGCAGTTTCAAGCACAAGTCTTTTGTCAGCGTTATATCCGCATATTCCGACGGCTGTACATACAATCCCAAAGCAAAGGGCTGTAAGAATCTTTTTTCTAATCATATGAATATCATTCCTCTCTTTCGCTAATGTCCGATGTATGTCCGAACAATGGTTGGTATATAATATGATTATTTTATTGCTAATATTCATAAATGTACATTAAAATGGTTGACATTCATTTGTGTGTTATGTATAATTCAATAAGGGGCATCTTCCCGTCATTCAACAAACGCCACAGCTATCCGAAAGGATAGGTTGGAGGCTGGGGGACATAAGTCGTTGTTATTTATTGAATTAGACATATGTCTTATTTTTTACCATTCGACAAAACAATCATGAAAATTTATTAAAATATTGGGATTGGATATAACTTGTTCACAAAATGTTCTTTATGAAGCCATAAAAAAAGTTTATAATAGAAAAGGTTAGATTAAGTTTTCATAAGAAAATTTTTCCGTAAATTTTAATGATATTATTATAACACAATTTAGATATTTTCACAACCGCATATAAAAATATTTAAGTAATTATTTATAATTGGGGGTAATTTTGTGGACGCTGGTTCAAAGAAAACAGGCATAAGAATTAAGGGAATAGGAAAATATGTTCCTGAGCTTATTGCCACAAACGAGGATTTTGCAAAAATCGTGGATACAAACGATGAATGGATAACTCAGCGAACAGGCATAAAAACAAGACATATTTCAAACGGTGAGCCTAACTATTATTTAGGTGCAATGGCTTCAAAGGAAGCTATAGAAGATGCCGGAATAAAATCAGAGGACATTGATTTGATTATTGCTGCAACCTGCACTCCTGATTTTTATACTCCGTCTATGGCTTGTCTGATTCAGCGTGAGATTGGTGCTATCGGCTGTATGGCTATTGATATAAACTGTGCATGCACAGGATTTGATTACGGCATTGACATGGCAAAAAGATATCTTCAATCTGATGATGACGTGAAAACCGTACTTCTTGTTGCGGCGGAAGAACTTTCAAAGTTTGTGGATTATAGCGACCGTTCAAGCTGTATTCTGTTTGGTGACGGAGCAGCAGCTTTTGTTCTTGAAAAACAGGAAGAAACCCTTTATGCTTCATATTTCGGAGCAGACGGAAACGGTGCTAAATACTTAGTTTCAAGGGCGCTTAAATCAGAAAATGTGTTCCGTACCAATAAAGAAGAATTCGATATGGACATGCCTGAGGTTAAGGATTATTTCTTTACACAAGACGGCAAGGAGGTTTACAAGTTTGCAACAAAGGCTATGCCTAATGCAGTTGCTAAGGCTTGTGAAAAAGCAGGCATTTCTCCGAATGATCTTAATGCTATCGTACCTCATCAGGCTAATGTAAGAATTATTGAAACGGCAGCTAAAAACCTTGGACTTTCTATGGATAAAATGATTGTTTATATAGACCGCTATGGGAACACTTCTTCAGCGTCTATTCCTATTGCTTTCTGCGACGCTGTTGCAGAGGGAAGAATAAAGAGAGGCGATAAGATATGCCTTGTCGGCTTCGGCGGCGGACTTACTTACGGCGGAGTTGTGTTTGAATATTAAAGAGGACTGATTTATGACAATAATAAATTACCCCTGCGAAAGTGATGTAAAAAAAACCATAGCTGATAATGAACCGCTTTTGATGTTGATTTCTTTTGACGGTCAAACCGTAATATTAAGTCATGTGGACGAAGCGATTGAGCATCACATATTGCTTATGAAAGCAGGCTTTTCGGATAGAGATATTGATAAATATTTCAGAATTGTCCTTGATGACGAGGGTGCAGATTGGACTTTTATCTGTCCTCCCGATTACAAAAATATAAGTGATAAAACAAGACGAATAAAGCAGTTTTACAAAGACGGCTTTTCTGTGATTTCAAACGTTTTGCAGGAAATCGGTTTTATGGTGGGAATCAACATTCCCAAACGCTACAGACGACATTTTGATATAATGATGGAGGAGTAAATTACATGACAACAACTACGACAAGAATTACTGAACTTTTGGGTATTAAATATCCCATAATTCAAGGCGGAATGGCTTGGATTGCTGAAAGCACCCTTGCTTCTGCCGTAACAAATGCAGGCGGCTTAGGGTTAATTGCAGGCGGCTCTGCTCCTATTGATTACTTGAGGGAGCAAATCAGAAAGACTAAAGAGGCTGTAAACGGGAAACCTTTTGGTGTAAACATCATGCTTATGAGCCCTAATGCAGAGGATTTGGCTAAACTTGTTATTGAAGAGGGAGTTCCTGTTGTAACAACAGGTGCAGGAAATCCGGGGAAATACATGGCTGCATGGAAAGAGGCGGGAATAAAGGTTATTCCTGTTATTCCGTCAGTGGCCCTTGCAAAAAGAATGGAGAGAGCAGGAGCTGACGCTGTTGTTGCAGAGGGTACTGAATCAGGAGGTCATATAGGTGAAAACACAACTATGTGTCTTGTCCCTCAGGTTGTTGACGCAGTTGAAATTCCTGTTATTGCTGCGGGAGGAATCGCCGACGGCAGAGGTATTGCAGCATCATTCATGCTGGGTGCAGAAGGCGTTCAGCTTGGAACACGCTTTCTTGCGGCTGAAGAATGTCAGATTCACCCTACATACAAAGAGCTTGTTATAAAGGCTAAGGATACTGACAGCGTTGTTACAGGACGTTCAACAGGTCACCCATGTAGAAATGTAAAGACGAAGTTCTCAAAGAAGCTTGCAAGCGGAGAAATGAATGGTTCAATTACTCCTGATGAGTTTGAAGAGATCACACTTGGCTCGCTTAGAAAAGCTGTTCAGGACGGAAATCTTGACGAGGGTTCATTCCTTTGCGGAGCTATTGCAGGAATGGTAAACAAGGTTGAGCCTGCAAAGGATATGATAGAAGAGATGTTCACACAGGCAGAGGAATTGTTAAGCAAGTAACAGTTTGCAAAAGGATAAAAACTTATGGCAGGAATAATAACTCATATAGTGATTGCCGACAGAATAGCCCATATCCTTGACGACAGGATAAAAGATGTTCCGTTATTCTTTTCGGGAAACATTGCTCCAGATTCTATACATTCCAGAGAAAATTTTGTTCGTGCTATGAAAAAGCATACTCATCTGAGAGATGATATTCGTGATGCTGATTTTCTCAAGCATGAAAGTCAGGAACTATTCCACAAGCGTCTTGATGAGTTTGTTGAACGCTATTGTATCAAGGGCGATAAGGAATTTGATCTATACTGTGGTTATCTAACACATTTGCTTGCAGACGAGCTTTTTATGAAAACAATCAGGTTGAAGTTTACCGAAGAAATGGAAAAGCTGAATATCAAGCAATCTGACAAAGAGTATTTTCGATATATTTCTTTTGATTTAGATAATATAGACAACAGGTTATCGCAGGAATATTCATTTAAAAATAATCCTAAGGATACCTTATGGGGTGCTAAAGATTATGAGGTGAAAGATTATCTTACCGCAGGTGAGCTTACAAACAGCAAGGGATGGCTTACATGGAGCTGGTTTGACAATAAAAAAGAATACACAGAACCTAAATATATAAGCTATGAAAGCATACTTAATTTTATTGAATATGCTTCAAATAAAATTACAGGCAGATTAATAGAATACAATTTATATTAAAACGTAGGAGATTATCTCCTCTAAACTTACTGTGGAGGAAAATCCTCTGCTTCAAACAGGCAGTCGCATTTTCTCTTCTAAAAACAAGGAGGATTTAAAATGGCAACAGCATTAATAACAGGCTCTGCAAGAGGAATAGGAGCCGCTATTGCACTTCGTCTTGCAAAGGACGGTTACAACATTGCGCTTAACGACATAAGCGAAGCAATGTTTGAAGACAATGATATTATGGATAAAATCAAGGCTGAAGGCGTGGAATGTGAAAAATACATTTGCGATGTTTCAAGCTATGCACAGGTTGAAGAAACCGTTAAGGCCGTAAAGGCTAGATTTGGTACTATTGATGTGCTTGTAAACAATGCAGGCATAACAAGAGATGGTCTTATGGCAAGAATGTCAGAAGAGCAATACGACATGGTGGTTGCAGTAAACCAAAAGAGTGTTTTCAATATGAGCAAATTTGTCGGCTCTGTTATGATGCGTCAGCGTAGCGGAAGAATTATAAATCTTTCTTCTGTGGCAGGCGTTTACGGAAATCCGGGACAAATGAACTACTCTGCAACAAAGGCTGCTATCATCGGCATGACCAAGACTGTTGCTAAAGAGCTTGGTTCAAGAGGAATCACCTGCAACGCTGTTGCACCAGGATTTATCAAAACACCAATGACTGACAAGCTTACAGATGCACAGCGTGAAGCTATGATTAATCAAATCGCTATGAAGCGTTACGGCGAGGTTGAGGAAATTGCAGGCGTTGTATCGTTCCTGGCATCACCTGACGCAAGCTATGTAACTGGACAGGTTATTGAAATCAGTGGCGGACTGTCCATGTAGTTTTCGGGTCTTAGCCCAGACGGGGCAAATCACGTTATTGGTTAGTAAAAAGGGCAAGGTTTGACCTCGCTGTGGAAAGTTAGATTAATTGTCAATTTTCAATTGGTCTTAGCCCAGACGGGGCAAATCATGTTATCGATTAGTAAAAACGGTAAGGTTGATTTGGCTCGAGCCAAAGGTTGTATAATTTTCAACGGTTAATTAAATTAAGGAGTGGAAAGTGTAATGAAAAGAGTTGTAATCACCGGAATGGGTACGGTCAATCCATTAGGAAATAACGTTTCTGAATTCTGGAACAGCATTGTAGCAAACAAAAACGGTCTTAGTTTTATAGATCAATTTGATACAGTAGATTTCCCTGTTAAGGTTGTCGGAGCTGTAAAAGACTTTGATAGCTCAGAATATATAGAGAAAAAAGAAGCAAGAAGAATGGATAGATTTACACAGTTTGCTTTATGCTCGTCTTATGAAGCACTCAAGGACTGTGGTACTGACTTTAAAGACACAGATCCTTACAGATGCGGTGTTATTATCGGTGTAGGTATCGGAGGACTTAAGCTTACGGAAGAAGAACACAGCAAGTTTTTACAGAAGCCTGATAAGATTTCTGTTTTCTATATTCCTATGATGATTGCCAACATGGCGGCTGGAACAGTTTCTATGAAGACAGGATTTAAAGGTGATAACTATTGTACAACAACTGCCTGCTCTTCTGCGACTCATGCAATAGGAGAAGCTTTTCGCAAAGTTAAAGACGGATATCTTGATGTTTGTCTTTGCGGAGGTGCAGAGTCATGCATTACAAGATTTGCTCTTGGCGGATTCAACAATATGAAGGCTCTCTCAAAGGCTGATGACCTTGACAAAGCGTCAACTCCTTTTGATTTGAACAGACAGGGATTTGTTTTGGGCGAAGGTGCAGGAGTTCTTGTTCTTGAAGAACTTGAACACGCTAAGGCAAGAGGTGCAAAGATTTATGCTGAAGTGGTTGGTTATGGCGCAACATGCGACGCTTATCACATGACAAGTCCATCTCCTACGGGAGAAGCTGCTGCTCATGCAATGAAAATGGCATATACTGAAGCTGGCCTTGCTCCTGAGGATATTAAATATATTAACGCTCACGGAACATCAACAGGACTTAATGACAAATATGAAACAAACGCAATCAAGATTGCTTTGGGCGAAGAAGCTGCAAGAAAAACTGTTATTAACTCTACAAAGTCTATGATTGGACATCTGCTTGGAGCTGCCGGTGGCGTTGAAGCTATTGTAACTGCACTTTCTGTTAAAAATAATCTGGTTCACAAGACAATTAATTATGAAACACCTGATCCTGAATGTGATCTTGACTATGCTGTTGACGGCAACAGAGAAATGGAAGTTACCGCTGCACTGTCAAATTCTTTGGGGTTCGGCGGTCATAACGCTACAATTTGTCTTAAAAAATATGTGGATTAAGGAGGCTCAGTTTATGGAAGTATTTAATCCTAACTTGGAAACTATTGAAAATATCGCAAAAATCGTTAAGGATAATGAACTTTCCGAGATTTCGGTAAAAGTCGGTGAAGTTGAGCTTACGGTTAAGGGGAAGAAGTGCCCGCCGCCACCTCCGATGGGAATGCCGGCTGTAGCTATGGCTGCACCTTCTGTTTCGGGTCAGGCGACAGAATCAGCTGTGCCTGTCGCTGAAAAGGAAGAGATTTCAGGAAATCAGGTTAAGGCTCCGATTGTAGGAACTTTCTATTCTGCCCCGTCACCTACTGAAAAGCCTTTTGTATCTGTGGGAGATACAGTAAAAAAAGGCGATGTTCTTTTCATTATTGAATCAATGAAGGTAATGAACGAAGTTCAGTCTGAATTTGACGGCGTTGTAAAGAAGATTATCGCCAACAGCGGTGACGCAGTTGAATTTGATCAGACTGTTATGATTATAGGATAACTTGGAGGAAAAAATGGCTGTAGTATTGAATAAAGAGCAGATTAAAGAGATTATTCCTCACAGAGATCCTTTTCTGCTTATTGATGAAGTAAATGAACTTGAGGTTGGCAAACGTGTTGTTGCCACAAAATATATAAAAGAAGATGATTTCTGGTTCAAGGGGCATTTCCCTGAATATCCTGTTACACCAGGAGTTCTTATGGTTGAAATGCTTGCGCAGGCAGGAGCTGTAGCATTGCTTGCAATCCCTGAAAACAAAGGCAAAATCGGCTTTTTCGGCGGCATTAACAACTGTAAATTCCGTCAGCAGGTTCTTCCGGGAGATGAACTCAGATTAGAAGTAGAAATTATCAAAGTAAAAGGTCCTATCGGTGTGGGACAAGGTATTGCAACGGTAAACGGCAAGAAAGCGGTTTCTGCTGAAATCACTTTTGCAATCAAGTAAGGTTTATCAGGAGTTATATGTTATGGAACTAAAATCGATTATGGAAAAGTTTGCTGAATCGAGTTGGGATTTAATTGCTGACCCCGCTAAGAAATGGCTTGACGGTAACATAGACAAAAATGAATTAAAAGCCGCAATAAAAATAGCTGATGACGAATGCGGAACCTGCGGCTGTGAGCTTGACCATTTATACAAGCGTGCTTTAGAATTGCTTTGATGTTATGGTCAGAGTCTATTTTAAATTCTCTTTAAGGAAGTAAAGTTATGTTTAAAAAAGTACTTATTGCAAACAGAGGCGAAATTGCCGTAAGAATAATCCGTGCCTGTCGTGAACTGGGCATACATACAGTTGCAGTTTATTCTACAGCGGATAAAAATGCGCTTCATGCAAAGATTGCAGATGAAGCGGTGTGCATAGGTCCTGCGGCAAGCAAGGACAGCTATCTCAATGTCAGAGCAATTATTTCTGCCTGTGAAGTGACAGGCGCAGATGCTATTCACCCGGGATTCGGATTTTTATCTGAAAATCCATCATTTGCAAGAACCTGTGAAAAATGCGGAATCACTTTTATCGGACCTCGTGCTGAATCCATAGAAATGCTGGGGGATAAGGCTCAGGCAAAAGAAACGATGAAAGAAGCTGGAGTCCCTGTTATTATGGGTTCTGACGGAGCTGTTTTCAACATTGACGCTGCACATACTCTTGCTAATGATTTAGGTTATCCTGTTATGGTAAAGGCATCGGCAGGCGGCGGAGGACGAGGAATAAGAATCGTTCGCTCGGAAGATGAGCTTAACGCACAGATTACTGCTGCAAAACAAGAGGCTTTAGCTTGTTTCGGCAACGATGAGATATACATTGAAAAATTCATAGAAAATCCTAAGCACATTGAAATTCAAATTCTTGCTGATAATTATGGAAACGTAATTTCTTTAGGAGAGCGTGATTGCTCTATGCAGAGAAGAAATCAAAAGGTGCTTGAAGAAGCTCCTTCTCCTGCGGCATTTATGAATGAAGAGCTTAGAACAAAAATGGGCGAAGCTGCTTGTGCTGCGGCTAAGGTCTGCGGATACAGAAACGCAGGAACTGTTGAATTTCTTGTGGATGACAAGGGTAACTTCTATTTTATGGAGATGAACACAAGAATACAGGTTGAACACCCAATTACTGAAGCTGTTACTGGAATTGATTTGGTTAAACATCAGATTCTTATTGCCGGTGGGGAAAAACTGAGCATTACTCAGGAGGATGTTCAGATAAGAGGGCATGCTATTGAATGCAGGATAAATGCTGAAAACCCTGCGCTCGGTTTCAGACCATCACCCGGAGTAATTAATTCTTTGCACATTCCCGGAGGAATGGGTATTCGAGTTGACAGTGCTGTATATCAGGGATATGAGATTTCCCCTTATTATGATTCTATGATTGGAAAGCTGATTACTTTTGCGGCAACCAGAGAGGAAGCTATCGCAAAAATGAAATGGGCTTTGGCTGAATTTATTGTGGACGGCGTTGCAACAAACATTGATTTTCATCTTAAGCTTATCCGTACAGATGCATTTTTGGACGGAAATTATGATAACGGTTATCTTAACCGTACAGAAATTATTTAGGGAGGGCGAACCTGATGCTTGAAGATTTGTTTTCGGTTGTAAAAACAAGATTCAACGGAGAGCAGACTAATGAAGAAAAGAAGAAAAAAACTGATATTCCAAAGGGTTTGCTTTTCAAGTGCCCCAGATGTTCAAATGTTACCTTTTCTGAGGACTTTCAGAAAAACGGTAAGGTTTGTCCTAACTGCAACTATCATTCAAGGCTGACTGCTCGTGAACGTCTTGATATCACTATAGACAAGGGCAGTCTTGAAGAATTTGACGCCGATATGATTTCAAAGAATCCTATTGACTTCCCTAATTATGAGGAAAAACAAAAGGCGCTTCGTAAAAAAACAGGATTAAAAGACGCTGTTATTACAGGAAAGGCGACTATAAGGGGAGAGCAGATTGTTATAATCGTTATGGACTCAAACTTTATGATGGCATCTATGGGAAGCGTTGTCGGCGAAAAAATCACTCGTGCCATTGAATATGCCACAGAAAATAAACTCCCTGTGATTGCTTTTACTGCTTCGGGCGGTGCAAGAATGCAGGAGGGTATTGTATCACTAATGCAGATGGCAAAAACAAGCGGAGCTGTTGCAAGACACAATGAGGCAGGCTTGCTTTATATTACGGTTATGACAGATCCGACTACGGGCGGTGTTACGGCTTCATTTGCTTCATTAGCCGACATTATTATTGCAGAGCCTAAGGTTTTGATTGGATTTGCCGGCAGACGTGTTATAGAGGGTACGATCAAGCAAAAACTTCCCGATGATTTTCAATCTGCTGAATTTATGGTTGAAGCGGGATTTGTAGATATGATAGTGGAAAGAAAGAAAATGCGCAGGACTTTGGCGCATCTTCTCAAGCTTCACAGACAAGGGGGCGGATTAAATGAGTGATTTAACAGCATGTGAAAGACTAGATATAATCCGTCACAAGAATCGTCCAACGGTAAACGACTATATTCCACTTATCTTTGACGACTTTTTTGAAATGCATGGCGATCGTTATTACGGTGACGATGGTGCAATTATGGGCGGAGTTTGCTATTTTAGAGGTATGCCTGTAACGGTAATTGCACAGGTCAAGGGAAGAAATCTTGACGAAAATAAAAAGTGTAATTTCGGTATGCCTCACCCTGAGGGATACAGAAAGGCTCTAAGGCTTGCAAAGCAGGCTGAGAAGTTCCATCGTCCTGTTATTTGCCTTATTGACACATCGGGTGCTTATCCGGGAGTTGAGGCTGAAAAGCGAGGACAGGGTGAAGCTATTGCAAAGAGCATTATGGATTTTATGACCTTGAAAGTTCCGGTTATAAGCATTGTACTTGGCGAAGGCGGCAGCGGCGGTGCGCTCGCAATGGGAGTATGCGATGAACTTGCTATGCTTGAAAATGCAATTTACTCGGTTATATCTCCAAGCGGCTTTGCATCAATTCTTTGGAAAGATTCTTCAAGAGAGCGTGAAGCATGTGACATTATGAAGATCACTGCGGAGGATTTAGTAAGACTAAAGGTTTGTGACGGTATTATATCAGAATCGGCGGGAGGCGCTCATACTGACCCTGAACAAACAGCTGAAAATATTTCAGAATATATTTTTGAGGCTTTGAAAAGAAAATTGAAAAAAAGTCTTGACGAATTGCTAAATGAACGCTATAATAAGTTTAGAATAATCGGCGAGTTTCAAGAAGCTGATAATTCTGCTGATTAATGGTTGCTTGAGCAGAAGCGGTTTAGTTTATATCGCCATAGCTCAACTGTCAATCCTAATAAGAATGGAGGGTGCTTGATATGGTATTTGAAAAAGTACGTGATATTATCGTTGACCAGCTTGACGCTGACGAGAGTGCTGTAACTATGGACGCATCAATTATTGATGATCTTGGCGCTGATTCTCTCGATGTTGTTGACCTCGTAATGTCTATCGAAGAGGAATTCGATGTTGAGATTCCTGATGAAGAGGTTGAAAACATTAAGACTGTAGGCGATATTGTTAAATTTATCGAAGCTGCAAACTAATTCAGAGAATATTTCTTAGCCGTGTTCATTTTGGACACGGCTTTTATTTTTATCAATAAATAGAATTTAAATTACTGGTATTATCTTCATTTGCTATTGACAGATACGCTTTGGCAGTGTATAATATATAATGTATATTTGTAACAAAAAACAGGTTTTTTCCTTTTGCGAGGAATAAAAATATTAAAGGTGGAATGAAGGAAATGGGTTTAATCGAAAAAATTTTCGGTAACTATTCTAAAAAAGAACTTAAAAGAATCGAACCGATAAAAAATCAGGTTTTAGAGCTGGAAGCTAAATATCAGACTATGTCTGACAAAGAGCTGAGAGAACAAACTGACATTCTTAAAAACAAACTAAGCGATGGAATGACTACACTTGACGATGTGCTTCCGGATGCACTTGCAGTATGCCGTGAAGCTGCATTTCGTGTGTTGGGTAAAAAGCCTTATCCTGTACAGATCATAGGTGCTATTGTTCTTCATCAAGGAAGAATTGCTGAAATGAAGACAGGTGAAGGTAAAACTTTGGTTGCATGTCTTGCCGCATATGCCAACTCTCTTAACGGAAAGGGCGTTCATGTTGTTACTGTAAACGACTATCTTGCTAAATTCCAATCTGAAGAAATGGGGAAAGTATTTAGATTTTTAGGACAGAGCATAGGCGTCGTTCTTGCAGGTATGACAAAGGAAGAAAAGCGTGCTGCATACAATGCGGACATTACATATGGTACTAACAACGAATTTGGTTTTGACTATCTTCGTGACAACATGGTTATATATAAGAAAGACAAGGTTCAAAGAGAGCATGCTTTTGCTATTGTTGACGAGGTTGACTCAATTCTCATAGATGAAGCGAGAACTCCTTTGATTATTTCTGGACCTGGGGATAAATCCACGGATCTTTATAAGGTTGCGGATCAGTTTGCTAAGTCCTTGAAGCCTGTTACTGTTGTTGAAATGGATGACAAAGCGGACAACGATCAGCTTGACGGTGATTACATTATAGACGAAAAGGCAAGAACTGCAACTCTTACAAAGTCAGGCGTTAAAAAGGCTGAAAAGGCATTTAATGTAATAAATCTTATGGACGCAGAAAATATGACTCTGCTCCACCACATCAACCAAGCAATTAAGGCAAATGGTACTATGCGC
>CAMWVM010000011.1 GCA_947177715.1 uncultured Ruminococcus sp. | reverse complement strand
GGCCTGTGTTCGGAATCAAAGGCGGTGCCGCAGGCGGCGGATATGCCCAGGTTGTCCCTATGGAGGATATAAATCTTCATTTCACCGGAGATATGCATGCGATCACTGCGGCTAACAACCTGCTCTGTGCTATGATCGACAATTCCCTCCAACAGGGTAATCCTCTCAATATTGATCAGAGAAGAATCTTGTTCAAGAGATGTCTTGATATGAACGACCGTGCCCTCAGAAATATCGTTATCGGTATGGGGGGAAAAGTAAACGGCATTCCACGTCAGGACAGCTTCCAGATAACTGTCGCTTCCGAAATAATGGCGATCCTCTGCCTTGCTTCTGATTTGGAGGATTTAAAGGCTCGCCTTGAACGCATTCTTGTTGCTTACACATTGGATAATAAACCTGTCTATGCAAAGGATGTAGGTGCCTGCGGTGCAATGACTGCACTTTTGAAAGACGCAATTCAACCAAATTTAGTACAGACCCTTGAAAATACTCCAGCTATTATGCACGGAGGTCCTTTTGCAAATATTGCTCATGGCTGCAACTCCGTCAGAGCAACAAAATTAGGACTTAAGCTTGCTGATTATTGTATTACCGAAGCCGGTTTTGGTTCTGATCTGGGTGCAGAAAAATTCTTTGATATTAAATGCCGTTTTGCAGGCTTAAAACCCGACTGCGTTGTTCTTGTGGCAACAATCCGAGCATTGAAATATAACGGCGGAGTTCCGAAAACAGACCTCACAGAAGAAAATGTTGAAGCCTTGAAAAAGGGTATAGTAAATCTGAAAACTCATGTGGAAAACATGCATAAATTCGGAATTCCAGTTGTCGTAGCAATAAATAGATTCCATACCGATACCGACGCTGAAATTGCAGTTATCGAAGATACCTGCAAGGAATTGGGCGTTGAGGTTTCTTTGGCAGAAATATTTGCAAAAGGCGGCGAGGGCGGAATAGACTTAGTTGAAAAGGTATGCGATACTATTAACCGATGCGAAAACTGCATGACTGACTTTAAACCACTCTATGACGAGAAATTGCCTATCAAGGAAAAGCTGGATATAATCGCAAAGGAAATCTACAGAGCTGATGGTGTAGTCTATACCTCACAGGCTGAAAAAGCAATAAAAGAAATAGAGGGATTAGGCTTCGGCGATATCCCTGTATGTGTGGCAAAAACACAGTATTCTTTGTCCGATGATCCAACTAAACTGGGCAAACCTGAGAACTTTAAAATCACTGTTAGCGACGCAAGACTTTCCGCTGGTGCAGGATTTGTCGTTATCTATACAGGCAGCATTATGACAATGCCGGGACTTCCTAAGGTTCCTGCCGCAACTAAAATTGACTGCGATAACGAGGGCAACATTACCGGACTTTTCTAATCGTCACAAAATTTAATGACCCCGCAACCGAATTCATTCACAATAAGGCGAATTCACAGATTAAGGAACTGAAATGAAAAGAAAAAATAAGCTTAAAATATCTACTATAATACTTATTGTGATTTTTATGCTGTGCGTTGTCCTGAATGTACTGGCATGGCTTTCTGAAGATTTTTGCAACTGGTATACCGCAAATATCTTCCCAATCTGGATTAATACATATGGTCGCCTGACCTCAATTCTGCCGTTTTCACTTGGCGAAATACTAATTTGGATTGCAGTTATCGGCTTACCTCTATCGTTGGTACTGTGGATAATCCTGATGTTTGTAAAAAAAGGCAGGCGTAAAAAAATCAGCAGAATCTTTGGTCTTACATATCTTTGGATAATTGCGTTTATTGCAGTTACCGAAACGCTGAACTGTTTTATACTTTATCACTGCTCAAGCTTTTCAAAGCTTCATGATATTCCTGAAAAACAGCATACTACCGCACAGCTTGAACATCTTGCAGAGGATTTAATTAAAGAAACAAACCAGCTTGCCATTATGGTACAAAGAGATGACAACGGCAGATTCATTCTTACCTCAGACCTTAATGAAACTACAAAAGAGGCTATGAGAAATCTTGGCGAAGAATTCCCTGCTCTGAGCGGATATTATGTTACGCCAAAGCCCGTAATGTATTCTTATTTTATGAGCCAACAGTACCTTATGGGAATATATTTTCCGTTTACTATGGAAGCTAACTATAACCGTCTGATGTATCCGCACAATCTGCCTGATACTGTGTGTCACGAGCTTGCGCATACCAAAGGCTTTATACAGGAGGACGAAGCGAACTTTATCGCTTTTCTTGCCTGCACTCGTTCGGATAATATTGAGTATCAATACAGTGGATATCTTAGTGCGTTAAAATATGTTATAAATAAAATTGACGAGTTTTCCTCCGATGATAAAAAAGCCGAGCTGAGCGAAATGATATGCGATGAAATTTTCATTGATTATGCAGGAAATGCAGCCTATTGGAAATCCGTTCAGGAGGACAGTTCAGGTATCATTTCAAGCAAAACCATAGCTAAGGTTTCGGACAAAGCAATGGAAACCTCGCTGAAATTAAACGGCGTTGAGGACGGCAAAAAATCATATGGCAGAATGGTAGACCTGCTGTTGAATTACTATTACGATTTATCATAAAAGGACGTGAAAACTTGATTTATATCACCTTTACCCAATCCCCCGAAGACACAATAAAACTGGGAGAAAAAATCGGAAATCGGTTAAAAAGCGGAGATGTAATTGCATACAGCGGAGGACTTGGTGCAGGAAAAACTACTATAACCAGAGGAATTTCTATAGGTTTGGGACTTGGGGACGAGGTTATTTCACCCACATTTTCACTGGTGAATGAGTATACAGGAAAAAACTTGAGGCTTTATCATTTTGATATGTACCGAATCACTTCTCCTGACGATTTGGAAACCACAGGCTTTTATGACTATATTGAGGACGGCGGAATACTCGCAATCGAATGGTCTGAAAACATAGCGTCCGAATTGCCTGAAAATACAATAAGAATTAATATAGATAGAATTGATGACAACACAAGAAAAATCACTATAGATGGAGATGACCGTTTTGCGGATATTGGGACTTGATACATCAGGAAAAATTGCATCCGTTGCCATAACAGATGACGAAAAACTTATTTGTGAAAAGGTTTTATATACAAATCTCACCCATTCACAAATTATCATGCCAATGGTGCAGGAAGTTATGAATGACAGCGGTCTGTCCTTTGAAAATATTGACGCCATTGCCGTTGCTAAAGGTCCTGGATCATATACAGGTCTGAGAATCGGAATTGCCGCCGTAAAAGGCATTTGCCTTGGTGCACCGCATATAAAATGCGCAGGAGTTTCTACTCTTGAGGCTATGGCTTGTAATTGCTCTGCATTTTGCGGAAAAATAATTTCAGTGATGAGAGCACGTCCTAATATAGTTTATGTTGGTGAGTTTTTATCAGACAGTGAAAGCGTTTCACGCATAGGCGAGGACCGAGTTTGTCCTGAAATTGAGGTATTCTCAAATCTTGACCTTTCGGAAAAGATAATGCTTACAGGAGATTACTGCACTCAAATAAAGGAAAAATACTTTGCAAAAGAGAAAAACGTAGTCTGTGCAGGAAAAACGCAGAGATTACAGCGTGCATCCTCTCTTTGCATTGCACTTGAACATAATCCTGAGTATTTTACAAGCGCTGAAAATCTTGAAGTTGCATATCTTCAGGTAACAAAAGCCGAAAAAGACAAAGCATACAAGGAGGAAACAAAATGAAAATTGCAATAGGAAACGATCATGCTGCACCAGAGCTTAAGCTTGCGGTAATTGATCATTTAAAAGAAAAAGGCATTGAATGTATAGATATGG
Organism: uncultured Ruminococcus sp.; assembly: GCA_947177715.1. GTDB lineage: Bacteria > Bacillota > Clostridia > Oscillospirales > Ruminococcaceae > FB2012. The sequence continues at coordinate 10,738 of CAMWVM010000011.1, read as the reverse complement.
GCTGTGCCATTGGAGAAAAATGCGATTATCCTAATGCAGCAAAAGCTGTATGTGAAAAGGTTGTCAGCGGCGAATGCGATTTAGGTATTCTCATCTGCGGTACAGGTGTTGGAATGTCCATTGCCGCAAACAAGGTCAAAGGCATAAGAGCGGCATGCTGCTCCGATTATTTTTCCGCAAGATTGACCCGTGAACACAACAACGCCAACGTACTTTGTTTCGGTGCAAGAGTTGTGGGAGAGGGTACTGCTATAGATTTGGTTGACGCATTTGTTGACACACCATACTCCAATGAAGAAAGACACCAGAAACGAATTGATTTAATTACGGAATTAGAAAATTAAATAATAACAGTAAGGGCGAACAACACGGCATATATCATTAACGGAGAATTCGGGATACGGTTAGCTGCGTTCCGAAAATTGAACGGCAAACCGTTTAATTCTTCAAAAAAGATATGACCGTAATGTTCGCCTTTTTATTTTAAATCCGCCCAACCCTTCTTTAAAATTCTTCACTATATAAGTGAAACAGGTTTCAATCAAATGCTTCCGGAGGCGCAAGATGGAAAAACAACGTGCTGACAAATTGATTTTACATTATCAAAATAAAATTTTTGGCTTTGCTCTTAAAAAAATGCGAAATATATCTCAGGCGGAGGAACTTGCTTCCAACATTGTATGCGAGGTATATCAATCCTTTTTGAACACAGAAAACATCGCAAACATTGACGGATATGTATACCGTATTGCCAGTAATGTTTATGCAAAATACATACATACTCTTACCGTTGGAAGAAATTTAGAAAATATTAATGAAATTACTCTGCCTTTTTATGATGACGGATTTGACAAGCCGGAAAACGAAGAAACGCTTAGCGAGCTTCGCAGGGAAATCGGCTATCTGTCGCAAAGACAGCGGACTGTTGTATATATGCATTACTATGAGAAAAAATCCGCAAAGGAAATTGCAGATAAGCTGGGAATATCCACTGGCACTGTAAAATGGCATTTGTCCGACGCACGGTCAACTTTAAAGGAGGAACTTGCTATGAAAAAATATAATGACGATCTTGCTGTAAATCCCATTAAATTCAGCGCTATGGGGCACAATGGTTACCCTGGTATAAAAGGCGACACAAATGATATGTTTGATACCCAGCTTAAGCAAAATATAGCCTTCGCCTGCTATTACAAGCCGCTGAATGCCAAAGAAATTGCAAGAAAGCTTAATGTTCCTGTTACTTACGTTGCTGACGAGCTGAAAATCCTCTGTGAATACGGATATATCGATCAGGTGGATAACAGTAAAAATCCAAAGTATCTCACTAATATGTTTATTACAGACAGCAGGCTTTTTGACAATACTGAAAGCGTTATGCTCAAGCAGGCGGCAAAATTCATGTGCGATAATTTTTATCAGAAGGTTTTTAATGATTTCGACCGCTCACAGGACAACTGGGGATTTTCATGCGACGGCAATGACAAGAACTTTATGAAATACACCCTTGTAATGCTGTGTACAGACTTTTCTTATTCAAAATATGACGATGACAATTATTGGAGCATCTATGAAAAGCTCAAAGTAAAACGTCCCGACGGAGGCTGCTTTATTGCTCACGCAAGTATATCCAATGATTATAAACAGCCTGATGAAAATCCGTACTGGGCTTGCGGATATATGACCAGAGCAACTGACAAAAATTCAAGCATTCAGGTCGATTGCCGTTTCAGCGGACGAAGTGACCTTGCGTGGCGTGATAACCTGGACAGCGACTGGGATTCTCTATATGCTTTCATAAAAGGCGGCTGCAATCCGCAGGCAATAACGCTGGAGGAATACAAACGTCTTTGCGATAAAGGATATATTCATGATGACAAGGTTCAGGTAATGTCCTGTAAAAATACTATAGGCAATCCAGCTTCGGGAATCAATATCCTGAAAAACATAATTCATGAAAATGTTTCTGTAAGCAATGAAGTCAAGTCATATGTAAATGATTTTGACAAACGCCAATATGAATATGAAAAGGACAAATATCCACCGCATATTCGTCCCATAGTTCAGCATTACAGCACAAACACTTTAAGTGCTGGTCATTTTATTCCTTATCTGATCGAAGAAATGCTTGATAGAGATATGCTTAAGCCGCTTACCGAATTACAGAAAAAGAGTGTATTTTCTGTTATGACATACGCCGATTAGGTCAATTCCATTTAAAAGCTCCTCTACTAATAGCCCCATTTGAGGATTTTTTGCACGCAAACGTGCAACTATGAACGAAATATGAAATCAAGTTTGTAACAATGCATAAAAAATGCACACTCATTTTGTTGAGTGTGCATAATTTTTATGACTATTAATAGACCTCAAATTAACGGGCAATTATAGGGTCAGATATGGATTTTTTTAATTCCGGACATTAAGAAAGCCGTATTATACTTTATCTTGAATACTCTGTAATAATCTCGTTTGCTCTTGCATAAATTCGGGCAGCCTCTTCGCCAACGCTGAATTTACCGTCCTCATACAGCACCTTGCCAGCACACATAGTTAGCTTTACATTCTGCTTTGAACCGCTGTAAACGATGTTTTTGCCAATATTATTTAAAGGCTGCATATTAGGCTGATTAAGGTCTATTACTATCAGATCTGCCTGCATGCCCTCTGAGATTGAAACACAGTTGTCAAGTCCCATTGCTCTTGCAGAGCCTGATGTTGCAGCGAAAAGCACCTTATCAGCAGGAAATGCAGCGGCGTCTTTATTTGAAATTTTCTGCAAGGCTGTCATTAAGAACATTTCTCTAAACATGTCAAGACAGTTGTTGCTTGCAGGGCCGTCGGTTCCTACGGCAAGCATTACATCCTTTTCTGCCATTTTGCACAACGGAGCAATTCCGCTGGCAAGCTTTGCATTTGAACCGGGACAAGTTACTGCATAAACGCCACGTTTTTTAAAAATATCCATATCATTATCACTGAAGTGCACGCAATGGAAACCTGCTCCGCCATAGTTATAAATTCCAAGAGAATCAAAAAGCTCGGTAGGAGTTTTTCCGTACTTCTCAATACATTCTGCAACCTCTTTTTCAGTTTCAGAGTTATGCACCGAAACTGGAGCTTTATATTTCTTTGCCAACTCGCCCACAGCTTCCATTAGTTCAAAATCCGCAGTATATTCCGCATGGAACCCAAGTCTATAAGATATTAGAGGATTGATTCCGTTAAATCTGTTATAATAGTCCTCCAGACGTTTTATATTGGACACATCACCGCTTACGGAGCCGCACAGCACTGTACGGAAACCGCTTTCAATATGTGCCTTGACATAATCATCAGGCTCAAAATACATATCAAAATTAGCGGTAACACCGCTTGTCAGGTACTCTAAAATTGCCAGCTTTGAAAGCCAATATATATCTTCACCTTTCAGCTTTGCTTCCATAGGAAAAACCTGCTTAAAAAGCCAGTCCTGCAAAGGCATATCATCTGCAAAGGAACGCAAAAAAGTCATTGCCGAATGAGTATGAGCATTCTTAAAAGACGGCATAAGAAGGTTACCATCAAGGTCAATTTCTCTTTCAAAACTTATTTTTTTTAATTGCTCACTATCAGGAGTACCAACAAAATAAATTTTGTCATCTTTAATCCAAACCTCGATATTTTTTATTTCTGTATCCTTTTCCATTGTCATAACTCTGCCGTTTTTAAATCTAATCATAACAAAAAATCCTTTCGCACAAAATATAAGCATATTTTCTTTGATTAATTATAGCACAAAAAAAATATTATTACAACAAGAGAAAAAATAAAACGGACGGCACTATGCAATACCAATCCGCATTTATCATTTATATTTATAATCTATAATATTATTTATAATCGTTGAAATTGACTGCTGATCCTTATCCGAAAGTTTTAACAGCTTATCATAAATCTGATGAGGAATATCTGTTTCATCTTCAATAGAGGTAAGTCTTTCTATAAGTTTTTCCATGGGAATTTGAAGACCTTTTGATATTTTTTCTGCACTTTCAAGGGTGCAGTTTTTCTCTCCCCGTTCAACCTGTCCGATATATGTAGGATGAAGTCCGCTTAATTCCGCCAGTTTTTCCTGGCTCATCCCTTTTTGTATGCGAAAAAATTTGACTTTCTTACCGAAGTCTGCTGCAATACGACTCATTTGCATATATTCCTTTACATTACTGCACTTTTCTTATATTTTCAGCATATATTATTATGAAAATATTGTCAACATGCTATTAATATGATTATTGATTTTATCAGTATCAATAGTATGTTGACATTGTAAAAGATTATATGTATCATATTACTATAAATTGTTTTCTATCTTTTTGACATTTTATACAGTTTATTGTTAACAAACAGTAAATTCGCCGAAACATTATTGACAATTTTATGATAAAACACTATAATATAGATGAGAGATATTGTCAGTATTTCTAACGCTAAAATTAGTCAAGACAAATAAAAAAGCCGGGGATTATTTTTGACGTATATAGAAAATAGAAAAAACAGAGTCTTGACATTAAAAAAGAAAAACAGGACAGTCACCGTGGCTGTCCTGTTTTTCTATATCCAATGATTTATTTGTTTTCAAGAAGCTTTTCAGCAGATGCAAGCTTAACTGCTGAAACAAAAAGCTTCATTGCAAGTTCAAGCTCCTCAACAGGAGGATAGCTTGGAGCAATTCTTATGTTGCTGTCATGAGGGTCTTTTCCATATGGGAATGTTGCACCTGCACCTGTAAGAACAACTCCTGCGACCTTGCAAAGCTGGCAGATTTTTTTAGCACAACCGTCCATAGCGTCAAAGCTCACAAAATATCCGCCTCTTGGTTTGTGCCATGAACCGATTCCCAATGGCGCAATTTCTCTTTCAAGAGTATCAAGAACCATTTCAAATTTAGGCTGTAAAATTTCTCTGTGTTTTTCCATTTGAGCCATAAGCCCCTCATAATTGCCGAAGAACTTAGCGTGTCTAAGCTGATTAATCTTATCAAATCCAATAGTTTGAACTGTCATCAAAGACTTAATATAGTTTACATTTGCTTTAGATGCTGCCATAACTGCAATGCCGCCGCCTGCAAAGGTTATCTTTGACGTTGAAGCGAACATATACACCATATCATCGTTGCCGGCTTTTTTGCATTCGTCAAGAATATTAAGAAGTTTATCAGGAGTTTCAGTCAAATGGTGGATGCAATAAGCATTATCCCAGAAAATTCTGAAGTCCTTAGCCGCAGGTTTAAGGTTTGCAAATCTTCTTACAACCTCATCAGAATATGTGATACCTGTTGGATTAGAATACATAGGAACGCACCAAACGCCCTTAATTGTATCGTCTTCAGCGACCATCTTTTCAATCATATCCATATCAGGACCATCTTCATTAAGAGGAATAGTTACCATTTCGATGCCGAAGCTCTCGCATATTGCAAAATGTCTGTCATATCCCGGAGCAGGACAAAGCCACTTGATCTTTTCATAGTCCTTCCAAGGTTTCTGAACTCCGTCAACGCCAAAGATAATACATTTAGCTATTGTATCATACATTATATTAAGACTTGAGTTGCCGCAAACGATAAGCTCATCATTGCTCACCCCAAGCATTGGTGAAAACAGGTTTTTAGCATCGATAATTCCGTCAAGTCCGCCATAGTTACGGCAATCTGTTCCGTCAGAAGCCTTATAATCAGCGTCATAGCTATTTACAGCGGCAAGCATTTGCATTGCCAGGTCAAGCTGTGCAGAGGACGGCTTTCCTCTTGCCATATTAAGGCTAAGACCCTGACTTTTAAAATCATCATATTCCTTTTGGACACTGTCTTTAAATTTAAGAAGTTCTTCTTTACTCATTTCTGATAACATCATATTAAAATACCCCCAAAATATAATATCATAAATTAAGAATTACATTAATATATATTGTATACCTTTTAAAGATTTTTTGCAAGTTGTTTTTTCATTTCCTGCAAAAAATCATGATTTTACACTAACCGACAAATATAAAAAGCCGTATTATGGGCATTTTTCATAATTGAATTCACTCTAATATGGATTGATATAGATTATGATATGCAATCATGATATTTTATTACGGAAAATAACTTTATGATAATTGTTCAAAAAAGTTGAAATTCCGTCTTTTCTGTCCGGACTTTTGGACATCATAGGTGTTATTATAACTTAGGTAAGATGTCCCCCAGCCTCCAACCTATTCTTTCGGATAGGTGTGGCGGCGGGAGCCCTTATTTGAATAGCATAAGGAAAAACAGTGAAAAATCCAAAAAATGAAAGGTCGTATGAAATATGGAAGCTATTGCAGTAACAGCATTGGCATTAGTGTTTTTTAATAGTGTAAAGGAGCTTTGTGAAATTGCATCTGAAAGGCGCAGGAGAAAACAACTTAGGCTACTTAAAACAACAGAACATAATTAATAATTTGTGTTACTTGACTTAAGGCTTTAATTTCAGTATAATATAAACAACGAGTTGTTATGGAGGATTTGTTCAATGAAAATGCTTGAATCAGTGAAAAAATTGTATGAAAAATCCGATGAAATGATTATCGTCACAGACAGTAATCTTGCTGTAATCTGGAAAAGCCATATCACACTTCCGGATTTTATTGCCATAACTGATTTTAAACCTGAGTTTGGAAAAACTCCTTCCCTGCCTGTCAAGTCAAGTAAAATTCTCCACTATATAAACGGCAACTCAGTAAAAATCAAACCTCTTTTTGATGAAGAAAAACTTGACGGCTATATGCTGACATTTTATGACGCTGAAGAAATTGAAACCTTATCTGACAGATCGTCGATTTTAAAGTATAAGCGCAATTCACTGGGCAACATTCGCCTTGCCATCTCGCCTATTATTGCACAGCTTGAAGGCTTAAAAAACAAAGAATACAGCGCAGATATTAATAATCTTTATACTATAGTTTCCAATAATCTGCTTAAAATGCTATCTTCAACTGTCAACTCCAATGAAATCACAAAATATTACAGCGGCGAGTTTTCAACCGAGCTATTAAATGTTTCACAATGCCTTGAGGAAACTGCACTCCTTTGCCGTGACAGCTTTGAAGCTGGCAACTGTGAGTTTAAGACTGAAATTGAATCATCAATTTATATGAATATGAACTATGATCGTCTGTCATTAACAGTGATAAACCTATTAATTAACGGTTATATGTATTGCAGTGAGGAAAGAAAAAAACTTACTTTAAAAGCGTATAAAAAAAATGAACGGATTTATATTGAAGTATCAGATAACGGTAAAGCTGCCGATGTTAAAATTATGCAAACGGCTCTTAAACCTTTCCGCACTCTACCCAAATTCAAAACAGGGGAAGGTCTGGGACTTGCAATAGTCAACAAATTCACTGAGCATTTCAACGGAACTCTCAACCTTATAAAAAGCCAAGACGGACTTATCGTTCAAATTTCATTTTCAAGTGAAATATCTGAAGAACCGCAAAGCTTCAGGCTTAAACGGCTTCCTCCTATTGTCGGAGAATATGAACCTGCATATTGTATTCTTGCCAAAGGATTTAAAAATGAAGAACAATAAAAAAGGACAGCAATTTTATGCTGTCCTTTTACTGTTTTTAAATCCTATCATGTATTAAAAGCAATAGTATGGAGAAATAATGAAAGATCGTTCCGCCAATAGTAAACAGGTGCCAAACTGAATGAAAGTATTTTATTTTTTTGATAACATAAAATACTATTCCCACAGTATAAAAAATGCCGCCGATAAGTAAGAAAACAAGTGAAATCTTCGGCACTGACTCAATCATGGGTTTAATCGCAAAAATAATAGCCCAGCCCATTGCAACGTAGCAAACTATGGACAGCTTTTTAAATTTTTCGAGATTTATAGAATTCAGCACTATTCCGATTACTGATGCTCCCCAGACTATACCGAAAAGCACCCAGCCTACGGGCCCCCTCAGCGGGACTAAGGTAATAGGAGTATAGGTTCCTGCGATTAGCAGAAAAATCGTATTGTGATCCATGATTCTAAAAAACGTCTTAGCTTTCTCATTGGTTATTGCATGATAAAGAGTTGACATAGTATACAAAATTATCATGCTTGCACCGTAAATTGCTGAGCTTACTACGCCCCATGCATTGGAATATATAGCCGCACAGACAATCATTACGACCGTACCAGCTATGGCAAGCAATCCTCCTGTACCGTGAGATACAGAATTGAAAATTTCTTCTCCTAATGTATAGCGTTTTGTTGTATTTTTATTTATTTCTTTTACCATAAAAAATTCCGCCTTTCCTTTCATTTATCATATCACCGTCACAGCAAAATGTCAATATACAATGCTTTCTTAGTGAAACCATTATTGTTTTCATTATTCAATTTTGAACTTTTCACATAATATACATAAATACATGGTAAACTATAGATAAATAATTATGAATGTTTTTGGGATTTTGAAGTTTAACTGAAAGGAATTAAAAATTATGCCTAAAATTTTGGTCGTTGACGATGAACAGAGAATCCGTGAAATTATAAAAGAATATGCTGAATTTAACGGCTTTCAGGTAACTCAAGCAGAAGATGGGATGGAAGCCGTTGAAAAGGTAAAAAACGACGACTTTGATATCATTATAATGGATATAATGATGCCTAAGCTTGACGGCTATTCCGCTTGCAAGGAGATTAAAAAAATCAAAGAGATACCGGTTATTATGCTTTCTGCAAGGGGAGAAGAATATGATAAGCTCTTCGGTTTTGAAATCGGCGTAGACGACTATGTAGTGAAACCTTTTTCTCCAAAGGAACTAATGGCAAGGATCCGTGCAGTTATGAACAGGGTAAATGCTTCAAAGAAAATTGAAGATGTTATTACCTATGAAACTTTGGTAATAAACTTTACTGCCCGTGAGGTTACCATAGATGGCGAAAAGGTTGCAATGACACCAAAGGAATATGACCTGCTTTTCTATATGGTAAAAAATATGAATATTGCGCTTTCAAGGGAAAAACTGCTTGAGGAAGTTTGGGGATTTGATTTTTATGGTGATGACAGAACAGTTGATACCCACATTAAAATGCTGAGAAACAGTCTGAAGCAATATAGAAATCTGATTGTTACTTTGAGAGGAATGGGTTATAAGTTTGAAAAAATTTGATAATAAAAAGAGCTTGTCCCAAAAGATAAAGAATAAAATACGTCGCATTAAAGAAGAACGCAGCATACGTTCTTATGTTTGGATGTATTTTATTATTTTCACTGCATTTATTCTTGTGCTGATTTGGCTTTTTCAGTATTTTTTCCTTGCAAACTATTATCAGTCTGCAAAAATAAGAGATATTCAAAAATCAGCAAAAACTATTACAAACAACTTTGACAATGACGACATTCAGGACGTAACACAAAGAATAGCTTTTGAACACGGTTTATGCATACTTGTAGCAGATGAAACCGGAAATAAAATTCTACTTGAAAATAACTTGGGCAGCTTTTCTGTGTTCAACAGCGATTTAAATAATAACTGGGGAAGATTTATTTTTCAACTGAAAAACGATTTAAAAAAGCAGAAAAACGACTATATTACAAAAATATATCAAAATGAACATGTAAAAAATCAGGAGATTTTTTTCTGCACCACAATAAACAGTGAAAATTATGAATCTCCGCTTTATTTGTATATTGAGGGTTCTATCGAACCAATCGACTCAACGGTAACCATAATTCGTGAACAGCTGATTTATATTACTATTATTCTTTTCGAACTGGCGTTTATTGTTACCATGTTTATCTCAAAGCGCCTTTCCCGACCGATTGTAGAAATAACAAAAACAGCAAAAAAATTCGGTAAGGGAGATTATTCTGTAGACTTCAACGCAAAAGGTTATCGTGAAATTGAAGAGCTGTCTACTGTTCTTGACAATGCAAAAAATGAAATACAAAAGGTTTCTGATTTGAGAAAAGACCTTATCGCCAACATTTCTCACGATCTGAGAACACCATTGACGATAGTTAAAAGCTATGCGGAAATGATAAGAGATTTATCTGGAGATAATCCTGAAAAACGAAGCGAACATATCAATGTTATAATTGATGAAACTGACAGGCTTTCAAACCTTGTAAACAACCTTTTGGAGCTTTCCAAGCTTGAGAGCGGTAATATGGACATGGAAATCAGCGAGTTTTCTGTGCATGAAAAAATCCATGACGTTTTGATGAGATATCAGCTGCTGATTGAGAATGACGGCTACGATATTCGATTTATTGAAGACGATGACAGAATCATTTCTGCTGACGAGGGAAAAATTGACCAGGTTCTTTATAACTTCATAAACAACGCTGTGAACTACTGTGGTGAGGATAAGTTCATTCGTATTCGTCAGATAAATAAACCTGATGTGGTCAGAATTGAAGTTATAGATAACGGAAAAGGTATTTCAAAGGAGCTTTTGCCGCTTATTTTTGACAGGTATTATCGTGATGCCAAATATAAACGTGAAGTTGTCGGCACTGGACTTGGACTTTCAATCTGTCAGGAAATTCTTAAAAAGCACGGTTTTGCATTTGGTGTAAAGTCTGAAGAGGGAAAAGGCTCCACCTTCTGGTTTGAAGCAAAAATTGCACAGCCTAAGACAATTAAGAAAGAAAAACAACTACAAAAACACAAGCATACAGATGAAGCAGTTCCTGCCAAACTAACGGATTTGGAAGAGAATTA
>CAMWVM010000010.1 GCA_947177715.1 uncultured Ruminococcus sp. | reverse complement strand
GTAGTAGTTGTAATGGGGCATGTTGACCATGGTAAGACTTCTATTCTTGACAGAATAAGAAATGCGAATGTTACTGCTTCTGAGGCAGGCGGTATCACTCAGCATATCGGTGCATATCAGGTTTATTATGATAATAAGAAGATTACTTTCTTGGATACTCCGGGACATGAAGCCTTTACATCTATGAGAGCAAGAGGAGCAGATATTACAGATATTGCGATTCTTGTTGTTGCCGCAGACGATGGAATTATGCCTCAGACGGTTGAGTCTATTAACCATGCTAAAGCAGCAGGTGTTTCTATTATTGTAGCAATTAATAAGATGGATAAAGAGGGCGCAAACGCTGATAAGGTTAAACAAGAGCTTACCGAGCATTCTTTGGTTGTTGAAGAATGGGGTGGAGATGTTATTGCTGTACCTGTTTCAGCTAAAACAGGTATGGGTATAGATGAACTTCTGGAGAATATCCTTCTTGTTTCTGAGGTTAAGGAACTTAAGGCTAATCCTAATAAGCTTGCTAAGGGTACAGTTATTGAAGCAAGACTTGATAAGGGCAAAGGTCCGACAGCGACAGTTCTTGTTCAGGGCGGTACTCTCCATAAAGGAGATATCATTATTGCCGGTACTTCCGTTGGTCGTGTAAGAACAATGACTAACGATAAGGGTAAGTCTGTTGATAAAGCGGGTCCGTCAACACCTGTTGAAATTACAGGACTTAGCGAGGTTCCAATGAGCGGAGATGTGTTCAATGCTGTTGAGGACGAAAAGCTTGCAAGAGAGCTTGTTGAAAAGAGAAAACATCAAGCTAAGGAAGAAGTATTCAGTCAGTATCAGAAAGTTACTCTTGATAACCTGTTCAGTCAGATTTCTGAGGGAGAGATGAAAGAACTTCCGATTATCGTTAAAGCCGATGTTCAGGGATCTGTTGAAGCGGTTAAACAGTCTTTGGAGAAGTTGTCTAATGACGAGGTAAGAGTAAAGGTTATCCATGGCGGTGTTGGAGCTGTTTCTGAAAGCGACGTAATGCTTGCAAACGCTTCAAACGCTATCATTGTAGGATTTAACGTAAGACCCGACCCAGTGGCAAAGGATTCTGCAGAAAAAGACGGTGTTGATATCAGACTTTACAGAATCATTTATGATGCGATAGAAGAGATTTCAACAGCTATGAAAGGAATGCTTGCACCTAAGTTCCGTGAGGTTGAAACTGCACGAATTGAGGTTAGACAGGTATATAAGATTACTAACGTGGGAACTGTTGCCGGCTCATATGTCCTTGACGGTAAGGTAGGACGTAATAACGAGATTCGAGTGGTAAGAGATGGAATCGTAATTGCCGAAGATAAAATGTCATCACTTAAAAGATTTAAGGACGATGTGAAGGAAGTTGCTTCAGGATATGAGTGCGGTATTACTCTTGAGAAATTCACTGACATAAAAGAAGGCGACATTTTCGAAGCATTCTATATGGAAGAATACAGAGATTAATTGTTGCGTTAGGTAGAAGAAAAGAGGTTGGCTATGAAAATATTTAAAAGGATAATAGCTCTTGCAGCAGCTGCAGCTTTGTCTGTGACAGTATTAAGTTCTTGTAATAATAGAGAACCCATAACACCTTCTAAAAAAGATAATATAGAAAAGCATGAAAGAGAAAACGGTCTGGTATGTTGGGGCAGTTCTTTGGCATACGGAGCATATGGAAACGATATGTCTATAGTTAATTCAATCAAAGATCATATGATGACCGATGAATGCTATATTCCGATTGTAAATATGGGTGTACCGAGAGAAACTTCAAAAACTGTTATGGCAAGAGCAGGAGCAGTGGACATTGTTGTAAGTAAAAAAATTACGGTGCCTGAAGGACTTGAACCAGTTGAAATAACATTTGCTGCAAAAGATAAAAGTAAGATATCACCGCTCAGGTTTGGAACTGATTGTGATGGCGGAATGTCAAACGTTACAATAGCGGGCATTGAAGGAATTTTGTCAGTAGCAAGAGATTCAGCTCAGCGTACTGAGCCAAAGTATTATTTCACAAGAAAGACTGAAGGCGAAGAAATTGTAATTAAAAAAGGCGAGCGGATTATAAGCGAATCTATGACTGAGTATACAAATTATATCCCGATTGTCTGTATAGGCGATTATGGAGAGTGGGAAAAAACAAGTGATCTCATTAAACAGCAGCAGGCAATTATTGATACTTGTGAAAATAAAGATAAGTTTATTATTGTCGGATTATTTTCTGCTCCTATAGAAATAGATTCGGAAATGAGCGATAAAGAAATATTGGCTGCACAAAAAAAGGCAAATGAAGCTTTCGATAAGGCAATGACTAAAAAATGGGGAGAGCATTATGTAAATATCCGTGAGTATCTTTGTTCTGATGAAGCAGTAGAAAAAGCCAAAGCGCAAGATGTTGAATTTACTGACAAAGATATGAGCAATATAAAGAATAAAATTGTTCCGGACTCGTTTAAATATGACATTGATAATCTGAATGGTTATGCTTATGATATTATCGGAGATATTGTGTATGATAAACTTGTAGAGCTTGGTTATCTTTATAACTAAAGACTGATGTTATCAACCTCTTAAAGTGGTGGTTCTGTTATACTTCGTTAGTAAAAACAATTCACTATCGAAATATTAAAAGGCCAGTACTTTATAGAATTAAGTTGAGTAGTAAAAGCAAAGCGAAAGGAGCATAGTTAAGCTATGTCTGGAGTTAAATCAGGACGTATGTCTGAGGATATCCGCAGAATTATTTCTGCAAAAATGAGAGAATTAAAAGATCCGAGATTAGGCAACGGAAGCATGCTGACAGTTATACGCTGTGACGTGTCAGGTGACGGATCGTTTTGTAAAGTCTATATTTCCAGCCTTGAAGGCTTTGATAAGGCAAAGGAAGCAGTAAAAGGTCTGACAAGTGCATCAGGATATCTTAAAAGAGAAATATCAAATGTGCTTAAGCTTAGAAAATGTCCCGACTTGAAATTTGTTGCCGATAATTCTGCTGAAAGCTCGGTGAGAATATTTGAAAAACTTAAAAATATTAAAGTTGAGCAGGAAAATGATCAGCAGGAGAGCAACAATTAGATATCGGAGGTTTGGTTTATGGATTTGTCAGATCTGAGCAAATTTTTTGATGAACATGACAACTATCTTATTCTTACTCATAAAAGCCCTGACGGAGATACTTTAGGCTGTGGTTTTGGATTGTGTAACTATCTGAGGGAGTCAGGGAAAAAAGCTAATGTAATTAACAATGACCAGTTTCCGGTAAGATATAAGTTCATGTATGACGGTTATTATGTTCAAGATTTTAAGCATAAGTGTGTGGTTTCAGTTGATATTGCTGATACTCAGCTTTTGGGCAGCAGACTGGCTGACTTTGCAGAAGAGGGAAAAATTGATCTATGTATAGATCACCATATTTCAAATAAATTTTATGCAAAAGAAACATATCTGGACGGCGAGGCTTCTGCAGCCTGTTTGATACTCTATGAGTTCTTGAAATTTAGAAATGCTGAAATAAGTAACCAGGTGGCTAAATGTCTTTATACTGGTATTGCTACTGATACAGGATGTTTTAAATATGAAAATACAACTCCGAGAGCTCATATCGCTGCCGCTGAACTCATGACTTATGATATAAATTTTTCAGTCATAAACCGTCAAATGTTTGATGTGAAAAGCAAAGGCAGACTTGCCGTTGAGCAAGCTGTTGTTTCTAATATGGAATATTATTTTGACGGACAGTGTGCAATCATAACCTTGACGCAGGATTTAATGAAATCCTGCGGTGTCGAGGAATCGGAGTTTGACGGACTGGCATCCCTGCCTTTGCAGGTTGAGGGTGTTAAAATTGGTATTACAATTAAACAGCGCCATGAAAAAGTGTTTAAGCTTTCGGTTAGAACCGCCGAGGATATTGACGCATCTGCGTTTTGTAAGGAGTTTAACGGCGGAGGACATGTGAGAGCAGCAGGCTGTGAAATCAATGGTGACTTAGAAACTGTTAAAGAAAAGGTTATAGGTCATGTCAAAAATACTTTGGAACATTAATTATGAATACTTATTTGGATATAAATGGAATTCTCCTTGTTGATAAACCACAAGGGTTCACTTCCTTTGACGTAATTGCAAAGCTAAGGGGAATATTGAAAATAAAGCGGCTTGGGCATTCCGGAACTCTTGACCCCATGGCAACAGGCGTTCTGCCTGTGTTGGTAGGAAAATCTACCAAAGCCAGTGATATTCTGCCTGTTGATGAAAAAAGCTATGCAGCAGGTTTTAAACTTGGAATAAGTACAGATACTCAGGATATTACGGGGGAAACACTTTCACAAAGTGATTTACCCATAAGCCTTGAACAGCTTGAAAGAGCTGCTGAAAGCTTTGTGGGAGATATATTGCAAGTCCCTCCAATGTATTCAGCAGTTTCTGTCGGAGGAAAAAGATTATACGAGCTTGCTCGTGAGGGAAAAACCATTGAGCGTGAAGCAAGGCAAAGAAAAGTCAATTACATTAAAATTAATAGCTATGATCCATTGACCCGTGAGGGTGTAATGTCCGTTTCGGTAAGTAAGGGTACTTATGTAAGAACCTTGATACATGATATAGGCGAAAAACTTGAATGCGGCGGAGTAATGACCTCGTTGAGAAGAATGACCTCAAGCGGATATGATATCGGACAGTGTTATACTTTGGAACAGATCCAGCAGTACGCTGACGAAGATAATCTCGGACAAATAATCCTGCCTGTGGAAACAGCGTTTAACAGTACTTATGATAAGGTTAGGCTTAATGCCCATTGTACACAGCTATATAAAAATGGTGTGAAATTAAGACTTGAACAAGTGGGTATTCAAGATAAAAGCAATGATAAGATTGTCTGTATCTACGACTGCGATAATGTATTTTTAGGACTTGCCCAAACCAATATCGACAAAAATGAGCTTAAAATATATAAAAACTTTTTCTGATTAAGAGGAGGATAAGGTTTGTTTCAGGATATTATCCATAATTATAATATTGAATATGACGATAAATCTGTAAACGATAATGATATTATTCTTGCATACAGTGACAGAAAAATGCTTTATAACATTGACAATGAGAACAACCTGTGCCTGCCCCATTATTCAGATTTAGACATTAAAAGAAATACGACTGATATCCTGTTTTTGTTTTCATTAAACGGTATACGTTTTTTCTTGTGGAAAGCTGAACAGCAATTGAAATGTAAGAATTTCAGTTATGAGAATATCAATCGGCTCAAGAGCGTAAATGTTTCTGATTTCCTTTATGCCGCTGTGACAGGATATCATTATTACAGCTTTCATGAGGAAAATAAGTTCTGCGGTAAGTGCGGTGAAAAACTTGCACATGTTCCTGAAAAACGCTGTATGCTTTGTGATAGCTGTAAAAATGAGATTTTCCCTAAAATTTCCCCTGCGGTCATTGTCGGAGTGATTGATGATAAAACCGATTCAATTCTTATGACAAGATATGCACAAGGAGATTATAAAAAACTTGCACTTGTAGCAGGCTTTGCTGAAATGGGCGAAAGCGGTGAACAGGCAGCATATAGGGAAGTCATGGAGGAAACAGGGATTGAAATCTGTGATTTAAAGTATTATAAATCGCAGCCTTGGGGATTTGCCCAAAACCTGCTTATTGGATATTTTGCAAAACTTAAAGGGAAAAGAGAAATTGTGCTGGATAAAACTGAATTATCTGAAGCACTTTGGGTTAAAAGAGAAGATGTAAAAGCACAGCCAAATAGTATCAGCCTTACAGGTGAAATGCTTTGGAAGTTTAAAAATAATGAAGTATAACTGATGACTAAGGGATATACTCCCAAGTCTAATGTATAATGCGGGGAGATTCTCCTTATTGAATTAAACGGAGGTAGATGCATGATTGATATAACTGAAAATAAGTGTGTTTGCCTACATAAAACAGCCGTTGCATTGGGATTGTTTGATGGAGTGCATAAAGGTCATCAAGCGGTTATCCAACAGGCGGTAAATAAAAAAAATAACGAAATAAAATCAGCGGTTTTTTCTTTTAAAACTGATACAATCACCTCAAAAGGTCATGACGGAAGACTTGAAATGCTTTTAACTGATAAAGCGAAACAACAGCATTTCGAGAACTTGGGCGTGGATTATTTGTATTCTCCCGATTTCTCTCATTTCAAAGATATGACCGATGAGGATTTTGTAAAACGTGTCTTAAAGGACAACCTGAATGCGTGTGTGGCCGTTTGCGGTGAGGATTTTCGATTCGGTAAAAATGCAATGGGAAATGCCAAACGGCTTGTGCAGCTTGGGGAGAAGTATGAATTTGAAGTATGTGTGGTAAATCAGCTTGTTATGAACGGAGGAGCTATAAGCTCAACAAAAATCAGACGGCTTATTAATGAGGGAAATATATCTCAAGCAAATGAAATGCTGGGATATAAATATGGATATACTCTGCCAGTTGAGCATGGATATGAACGTGGCAGGACATGGAATTTTCCCACAATCAATCAAATGATTCCCGAAGGCCTTGTGTTGCCGAGATTTGGAGTCTATTGCTCGATAGTGTATGTCGGTGATGAACTGTATAAAGGAGTAACTAATATCGGCGTGAAGCCTACGGTAAAAGTCAATACCGCCCCCCTTGCGGAAACATTTATAATTAACTATGACGGAGATTTATATGGCAGAGAAATAAAAATTGAGTTGTGTGAATTTGTTCGCCCTGAAAAATATTTTGATTCATTCGATTCACTTAAAGCTGAAATCGGAAGGAATATTGAGTTTACAAAACAGTACTTTAAAAATAACAAAATTGAGAATATTTAATTTGAAAGGATAGATTGACATGAAAAAAGTAAGAACGAGATTTGCTCCAAGTCCAACAGGATATATGCATATCGGAAATCTGAGAACAGCATTGTTTACTTATCTTATTGCAAAACAGAATGATGGAGATTTCATTCTCAGAATTGAAGACACCGATCAGGAAAGATATGTTGACGGAGCGGTAGATGTAATCTACAAAACCCTGAAGGACGTTGGTCTTAATTGGGACGAAGGTCCTGATGTGGGAGGTCCTGTGGGTCCGTATATCCAATCTGAGCGTATGGGCATGTTCAAACAGTATGCCGTTGAGCTTGTTGAAAAGGGTGAGGCTTATTATTGCTTCTGTGATAAGGAAAGACTTGACGAGGTCAAAGCTATTCAGGAAGCAAGCGGTATTATGCCAATGTATGACCGTCATTGCCGTAACCTTTCTAAAGAAGAGGTACAGGCAAAGCTTGACGCAGGTACACCATATGTCATCAGACAGAAAGTTCCGCTGGAGGGTGAAATTACTTTCCATGATGCACTTTACGGAGATATTACCGTTGACTGCTCAACTTTAGATGACCAGATTCTTATAAAGACCGACGGAATGCCAACCTATAACTTTGCAAACGTCGTGGACGACCACCTTATGGGAATTACTCATGTAGTAAGAGGAAATGAATATCTTGCATCCGCTCCTAAGTATAATCTGTTGTATAAGGCTTTTGGCTGGGAAGTTCCGGAGTATATCCATGTTGAGCATATCATGAAGGATAAACAGCATAAGCTTTCAAAGCGTGACGGAGATGCGTCATATGAGGATCTCATGCAAAAGGGATATCTTAAAGAAGCTGTAATTAATTATATTGCGCTTCTTGGATGGGCACCGAAAGGTGAAAATGAAATATTCTCACTTGAAGAGCTTATTAAGGAATTTGACATACAGGGACTTTCAAAATCCCCTGCAATATTCGACCCAATGAAGCTTAAGGCTATAAACGGAAAATATATCAAAGCGCTTTCACCCGAAAAGTTTGCCGATTATGCTGTACCCTATATTAAACAGTCTGTAAAGCGTGAGGATGTCGATCTTATGGAGATATCAGAACTTTTGCAGGCAAGGACAGAGCTGTTTACTGATATTCCCGAAGCTGTTGACTTTGTTGATGCACTTCCTGAGTATGATATCGTACTTTATACTCATAAAAAAATGAAAACCAATCCGGAAAATTCACTGGATTCTCTCAAAGCAGTTCTTCCGGTTCTTGATGCGATTGATGAAAAGGATTGGACTATAGATAATATACATGAAAAACTGTTTGATCTTATCGCCGAGAAAGAGGTTAAAAATGGAATTATCTTGTGGCCTTTGAGAGTTGCCGTTTCAGGTAAAGCGTTTACTCCCGGTGGCGGAATTGAAATCTGTCATATAATCGGAAAGCAGGATTCAATAGAGAGAATTAAAAAAGGAATCGAAAAGCTTTCTTGATATTATCACTTTTCTTTCACATTAAAGTGTTAAAATTATGTAGAATTGAGTTCTGAAAAATAAATTTCACCATGAGGGAGGAAAAGTTAATGATAGAGGTTCAAAACCTTTCTAAGCATTACGGAGATAAAAAAGCTGTTGATAATATATCCTTTAAAGCTGAGGACGGCGAAATTCTTGGCTTTTTGGGCCCAAATGGAGCAGGTAAGTCAACAACTATGAATATCCTTACAGGCTATATTTCCTGTACAGAAGGAAAAGCTCTTATCGACGGGATTGATATTCTTGAAAATCCTATTAAGGCAAAATCAAAAATAGGATATCTGCCAGAGCAGCCGCCGCTTTATTTGGATATGACCGTTAAGGAGTATTTAAATTTTGTTTATGATTTAAAAAAGTGCAAGCTGCCTAAAAATTCGCATTTAAAGGATATCTGCAATCTTGTTAAAATCGATCA
Organism: uncultured Ruminococcus sp.; assembly: GCA_947177715.1. Lineage (GTDB taxonomy): Bacteria > Bacillota > Clostridia > Oscillospirales > Ruminococcaceae > FB2012. The sequence continues at coordinate 6,755 of CAMWVM010000010.1, read as the reverse complement.
TGTATATAACAGAATTATAAAAAATCTTTCAAAGGGATATAAACAGAGAGTTGGGCTTGCACAAGCACTTGTGGGAAATCCAAATGTGCTTATTTTGGACGAGCCAACTGTTGGTCTTGACCCTAACCAGATTATCGAAATCAGATCTTTGATAAAAAAACTGGGTAAAAATCATACGGTTATTCTTTCATCACATATCCTCTCTGAGGTACAGGCGGTCTGCGATAAAATTGTTGTAATTAACGAAGGTAAAATCGTTGCGGACGATACTGAGGATAACCTTTCCAAGGCTCTTGATAACGAGCACAGAATTCTTGCAAGAATTGACGGCAATAAAGATAAGGTCATAGAATGTATAAAAGCGATTAAGGACGTAGAATCATGTTCAGCTGATGCAATGCGTGAGGAGAACGTTTGGGAGTATCGTATTGAGGCAAAACAAGGTGCCGATATCCGCCGAAAGCTGTTTACTGCAATGGCTGAAAACGGTTTTTACATATTAGAACTTAAATCATCCGAGCTATCTCTTGAGGATATATTCCTTAAGCTTACTATGGGTGAAAGTGTGTTGATTAATAATAAAAAGGAGAGTGAAAACTAATGGGCGCAATTTTCAGACGAGAGGTGCTTTCTTATTTCACATCTCCAATAGGATATATTTTTCTTGCGGCATTTTATGCTTCATCAGCCGTAATATTTTCTGTAAATTCATTGGAATACGGAACAACACAGCTTGATTCTGTTTTCTTGCAGCTTATGATAATTCTTATTGTGCTTATTCCAATACTTACAATGAGAACGATTTCTGAAGAAAAAAAGAATAAAACCGACCAGTGTCTGTTGACATCACCTGTAAGCCTCTTTGGAATTGTCGCAGGAAAATTCCTTGCTGCATTTTTGATTTATGCACTGGGTGTTGCAATTACATTAGTTTATGCAGTAGTGGTTTCTGCTTTTGCAGCTCCTGATTGGACAGTAATTTTCGGTAATGTTGTGGGACTGGTATTGTTGGGTGCAGCATTTATTGCTGTGGGAATTTTCTGCTCATCTTTTACAGAAAATCAGATCGTTTCCGCAGTCGTAAGCTTTATTGCATTAACTATGCTCTATTTGTTTACAACAATAGGAAATCTGATACCCATTGAATTCATTTCAAATATTTTTTCAAAGCTGTCTTTTTTGGAAAGATATTATGGCTTTACATATGGACTATTTGACTTGTCAAATGTGCTGTTCTTTATAAGTGCAACAGTCGTATTCCTGTTTTTGTCCGTCAGAGTTATGGAAAGACGCCGTTGGGCTTGATAGGAGGGGATAGATAATGAGCAAACTTGAAAAAATAAACGAATCTCAGGAAAATCTGTCCACCCCCGTGGAGGATTTGCTGAAACAAGCAGTTTCCGAAGAAAAGATAAAAGAAGATTTACCAAAAGATAAAAATAACAAGAAAAAAACAGAGCATAAAAAATTAAAGCACGGCTTTATGTCAACAGCCTTTACGGTTGTTTTCATTGCAGTAATTGTTCTTGTGAATGTTGTTGCAACAGCTTTGTTTGACAGATATCCTATCACATTGGACTTGACAGAAAATAATGTTTTCTCGATTTCTGAAGAGTCAGAGGAATATGTCAAGAAAATTGATATGGATGTGCTGATAACAGTTTTTGCAAAAGAAGATGATTTTACAAATCTGGCTACATATACTCGTCAGGCAGACGAGGTTATGAAAACCTATTGCAAATATAACAACCATATTTCTTATAGATATGTGGATATTGACTCTAATCCTGACGTTATGAAAAATTATTCCGGAGATTCAATCAGTCAATATGACATTATCGTTGAAACAAATCCTACGAAAGATGTTCAGAGAACAAGAAAGCTTACTCTTATAGACTTGGTTAAGTTTACTGATGAGTTTAATGAAAATGTAGCACAGTATGGAGTTACAGTTGAACAGATGGCAGAGCAGAGCGGAAGTGCTTTGAATTTTCTTGGTTATTATGGCGGATATGTTGAGGCATCCAATGCTGACCAGGCATTTACTTCTGCCTTTATGACAGTAACAGATCCTGATCCTGTTGTTGTAACCTTGCTTACGGGAAGAGATGAGATTGCAGATCTTTCATATTTCCAAACCTTGCTTACAGCTAACGGATATACAGTAAATTCTGTAGACATTGGAACTGAGGAAATTCCAGAGGATACTGACATTGCTGTTATTCCTGCACCAAAAACAGATTATCTTTCAGAAGAACTTAAAAAACTGGACGATTTCTTGGATAATGACGGACAAATGAGCAAGCAGCTTATCTATGTGGCTTCCGTTCAGCAGGAGGAAACGCCTAATATAGATGAATTCCTTGCGGATTATGGAATTGAAGTCGGCGACGGCGTAATCTGTGAAACTTATTCTTCAAATTACTATAGCCAACCATTCCAAACAATTTCTTCAGAGCTTTCTGATAAGTTTATGCAGGATGTGACAACAAGCGACCCTAAGCTTCTTATCTTTGCTTCAAGACCTGTAAATCTGCTCTTTGATGAAAAAGGAAAAATTGCAACAGAGGCGTATGTTAAATCAACAAGTGATGCGTTTGTTCGTGCACTTCAAACTTCAAACGGACAGAAACAGTATGACGAAACATCTGAAACTCTTGCAAAAGGACAGCAGAACTATGTCGCCGTTTCATCAAGAGTTTCCTTTAAGGATGACGCAGAAGCTCTCTATAGTAACGTAATTGTATTAGGTTCTGAGCAGATTCTTGGAAACACATATCTTCAGTATAATCAGTATCAGAACAGAGAATATATGCTGAGCCTGCTAAATGGTATTACGCATAAAACCGATGGTGTAGTTATTGAACCAAAGGTTATTGAGGGTAATTTATTCGACTTGACCGATAGCCAGAAAAATGTTCTTAAATGGACGTTTATTTTGATAATCCCTGTAATCGTGCTTGTTGTTGGCACTGTTATCTGGTTAAGACGAAAGAATAGATGATTGAGGTTATTTAAATGAACGGAAAACTTAAAGGTATTATTGCATGTATAGCTCTTGTCATCTGCCTTGGAGGAGCATTAACTGTTCTTAAATTGACGGATAAAAACAATACAGACGACAACTCAGAAACTGTATCTTCAACTACGGAATCACAGGCAGAGAAGATAATGCTTACAGATTATTCAGCTGAAGATATTTTATCAGTGAATATATCAAATAAGTATGGCGAGTTTGCAGTTGAAAAACCAAGTTCCGGAAAAACAGCTTGGACTATAGAACTCCTTGAAGGACTGAATCAATCAATTTCTGAAGAAACTTCTTTGGTAGAGGATGCAGCACAACTTGAAGCCAAGAAAACAGTAGAAGAAAATGCAGAGGATTTGAGTAAATATGGCTTTGATAACCCTCAGGGGACATTTACTGTTAATTTAGCCGACGGAACAAAGAAAACTTTTGTTGTCGGAGATAACCTGCCTGAGGAAACTAAATATTGCTATGTCAAAGAACAAAACAGTGATGTGATTTATTCAACTCTTGCAAATAATGTAAAGCGTTTTCTGTCAGATAAAAAGGATTTCCTTAATAAAACTCTATTGGCATCTCCGGATGAGGAAGAGGAAGTCTACGGAACCCTTACTGTGCAGCGTTCGGAGCTTAAGCGTGATATGGTGTTCACTGATGATCCGAATGTAGATTCTTCTATGATGTCAGCTCAGGTTATGATTTCACCAATTTATTCATATCTTAACGGTACAGTTTCAGCAGATACCACTCATGGCCTTTGGGGACTTTCCGCTGAATCGGCAGAAGTAATTTTCCCGAAAGCAGCTGACCTGAAAAAGTATGGTATAGATAAACCGACTGCAACGGTGCTCTATAGCGGCAACGGCAATGATTATAAACTAAGAATAGGAAATCCTATTTATGAAACTGACAGCCAGGGGAACGAAACAACAGTTGTAGGAGCACATTATTGTTATCTTGAAGGCGTTGAAGGTTTGGATTGTATATGGGTGGTTTCCGCCGATTCCCTTCCATGGACAACGGTTATACCAGAAGATATTATTACATCTGTAATGACATATAACGATATTTTAACTGTTGATAATATTATTGTTAAAAGCGGCAGTGATACTACTATTTACGGAGTAGAGTCGGATGATACAAATGTAACGTCAGCAAAAATAGACGGAAAAGAAACAGATGTTGACCAGTTTAAGAGCTTTTATCAGTATATCCTAACATGTCCGACTTCAGAAATATATTCTGAAGATCCAAAGGGGGATTGTTTCTTGTCAATCGAAATTAAAGCTGGCAAGGGCGGAGATAAGCTTGAGTTCTTTAAAGATAGTACAACTGAAAGAAAAGCAGTTGTTAAGCTTAACGGTGTAACATCCTTTAGAATTCCAATTAAATGGACAGAAAAATTTGTGAAAAATATATCATTGCTTTCTGAGGGAAAAGAAGTTGAAGAAAGCTATTGATAATAGTCATATTTGCGACAAAAAAACCTTTGAAAAAGTGCTATAATTAATTCGTTTCCTGCATTTTAATAAAATGCTTTACTAAAATAAAAAAGTATGGTATAATTATCTTGCAGAAAAATATTTTTATTGAATTTTAAAGTTAAGGTATTTTTTAAAATATTAGTTTTATTAACAAAGTCGTTTTCCGCCGAGAACGCAGCTTTGTTGTTATAAATGTCGGCGGAGAAAAGAGGGGAAATATGGCAGAGAATAAATCAAACTTTTTCAGCTATAAAGGACTTCCTTTGGTGAGAAAGGGAAAACAACTCTATTTCGGAAATATGTATGACGATTATGTTGTCATGATTGATATTCTCGGAACAGAAAAGCAAGGCGATTTGGATGTTGCCAATAAAGTAAGAATATTAAAAATGGCTACTGATTTCACACTTCCGCCAAATGAGCAGATTGTGAAAAATGTTGTTAAGGATTGCAGCCTCTATGAAGCGTTGGATATTGCCTGCGCTTGGTTAAAGGTTAGCTAATTATAATATTAAAGAATAAAACTCGGTTGTCTTTTAAGATAGCCGAGTTTTTCTATGTCAGGTACATGCCCCGTCAGTCAACTTTTGACCGGAGCACCGGAGCATTGATAGTTATTAGTAGTTAGTTGTATTCATCTTAAGATATTAATAAGAAATGGAAAAGCTTTTGCTATTGACAGTATGTGTGCGATTTGGTATAATGTCAGTATTAATTATTTCGAGTCGGAATGTGTAAAAAGAAGTTAGGAAGTAAAAATGTGGAAGCGTAAAGAATTGAAAAAAGCCGCAAGGCATTCACTTAAATTGAATTATATAGCCTGTATAGCTGTGTGTTTTATAATGATGTTTATTGCCAGTGAGTATCAGAGTACAGTGCAGTTTATATCAGAATATGATACTAAAAATGTAGCAAATCTAAGATATGATACTGATCAGAAAATTGAGATAGTTAAGGAAATTGAACAGCTTTCCGGCGGAGATCTTGTTAAAGCAGGTGAGAATAAAATTAGAAAAGCTATTGATAAAATAGCTGAAAAATATGACATTTCTGATAAGGACGATTTAAGTTCATGGGTTGAAATTTATAAGGAAAAAGGTGCGTCAGCACTGAATTTTAAAGAGGTTACTTTCTTTGGAACAACAGGTGAGAATTCAAACTGGCGTACTGTTACAAGAACTATTGAAATTTTGGGCTCTGATGATGTTGAAATAAATAGCGAAATTAATTTAAATGAAGAAAAGATTGCATATTTTTTTGATATAGCAACAAAAGAAGATTCATCAAAAATCGGCGTCATAAATTCTATTATCCGCCTTTTCAGCAGTAATGAAACTTTGAGAACGCTGATATCATTATCAACCTCAGTGCTGAGTTTTCTAATTGCAATTTTTGTGGCTGGTCCTCTTATAGTCGGTGAAAGACGATTCTTTCTTGAAAACCGTACCTATCATGGAACTCGTATAGGAAGAATAGGATTTTTGTTCAGAGAGCGTCATTTTCGTCCTATCTTGACAATGCTTCTCATGGATTTGTATACTTTTTTATGGTCGCTGACTATCATAGGCGGTATAATAAAAACATATGAATATGAAATGATACCGTATATTTTGGCAGAGAATCCCCAAATAGAAAGAAAAAAAGCATTTAAGCTTTCAAAACAAATGATGAAGGGCAACAAATGGCGAAGCTTCGTAATAGACTTGTCTTTTTATCCTTGGGTAATTGTAATAACACTGGTAATAGCAGTTGCTTCAGCGCTTATTACCGGCACACCTTTAAAAAGCAAGTTAATTGCAGAAATCTGTTGTGCGATTTTTATGATGATGTTTCTTAATCCTTATAAAACAGCCACAAAAACAGAGCTTTATATCGCCCTTAGAAAAGAAGCAATAAAAAATAATTATCAGTACAGCGAAGAGCTTAATGATAAATACCTTGACCTTGACTTGATGGAAGAACAAATGCATAACAGCAGTGAACTCTCCGGGCAAACAGATGAATAATAAAAAAACAGAGTGAAGATCACTCTGTTTGATTATTTCTTAAAGTGAACGTTAATTTCACAAATTTCACTGTCTGTGCCAACTCTCATATACGGTCCAAAAACACCCACGCCGGAGGTTACGATAGAATACATGTTATCTATCTTTATCATTCCGCAGGGGTTTTCCCATGAGAATTTTACAGCAATGTTTGCCGGAAAGAGCTGTCCGTCATGAGTGTGACCAGATAAGTCCATG
>CAMWVM010000009.1 GCA_947177715.1 uncultured Ruminococcus sp. | reverse complement strand
TGCCCGTTTTCAACGTGGCAACGTCAGCTTCAGCTGACGTTTTTAGTGGGAGATTGTACTCCTACTAAAAACTTAATGGCTCCCGCCGCCACAGCTATCCGAAAGGATAGATTGGAGGCCGGGGGGCATCTTGCCTAAGTTATATTTACGGTAATTGATACTGTCAATGATAATTATATCATATTTTTTCCCTGTTTGCAAACACTTTATTTACGAACCTCATAAATCAGTAAAATTCTAAAAAAATCATTAGTATTTCGGAAAAATATTCATATTTATATTGTAAAATTAAATCTATTGTATAAAGTAATTAAAAGCGAGTGTTGTAATTGGAATATGGATTTATTATCGGAGAAAGAATAGTAATAATGTTTATTATTCTCCTCATCGGCGCTTTCTGTTATATGAAAGGCCTTATTACAAAAGAAGGAACAAAACAGCTTTCAGCTGTTGAACTTAACCTTGTTAACCCTATATTGATTTTTATGTCTTATCAAAAAGACTACGAAAGTGACATGGCATATAACCTGCTTTGGGCATTTATATTGTCAGCCTTGTCATATGCCGTAGCCATTGCACTAAGCTATTTGCTTGTCAGCAAAAAGCAAAAAGCATTTTCCATTGAAAGATTTTCTATAATATATTCAAATTGCGGATTTATAGGAATACCTCTTATAAACGGTTTGTTTGGTGCGGAAGGCGTTTTATATCTCACAGCATATGTAACATTTTTTAATTTTCTTGTATGGACTCACGGGCTTATGACCATGAAAGAAAAAATTGATTTTTCTTCCGCTTTAAAAGCGCTTAAAGCTCCGTCGGTTATTGCTATTTTTTTAGGACTTGTTTGTTATTTCACCCGACTTCACCTACCGTCAATTCCAGCTCAGGCGCTTCAGTATATTTCGGATATGAACACACCTCTTGCAATGATAATTGCAGGTGCAACTGCAGCTCAAACAAATATACTCTCCGTTTTCCGAAAGCCGAGAAATTATCTGATATGTTTTTACAAGCTGCTGGCAATACCACTAATTGCTTTCCTTGTTATCAGATTATTTAATGTTCCGCCAATAGTATGTACAACCCTAACCGTTGCCACTGCTTGCCCAGTTGCCACTACAGGTATTATGTTTGCAATTACTTTAGATAAAGATTCTGAAAAATGTTCGGAGCTTTTCACAATGTCAACCCTGCTTTCGGCATTGACGCTCCCTTTAGTTACCGTTATAGCAACAACTTTCAGTTAATAAAAAAATCACCCTCTTGGGGCACCCTCAGTAAGGAAGGGCCCCAAGGACTTTTTGTATCTTAAATTAAATAATTGATTTTATTAAGCGGTGTAGTCTTGGCTATGCCGTTTTTACTTTGCTGTGTTCCTGTTCTGCTAAATGTTCTTGGAACGCTTCTTCCATTTCTTCGAGCTGAGTTCTCGAAGTATGCCTACGCCGTTGTAGTAAATATCCATCAACTGAACACGCTTGCCGTCAAGATATTTCGGTGCATACACGATAATTCTTTCAATAAATTCGTGTATCAGTTCGGGCGTAAGCTCGGTAAGCTGCGTTACCCTCTTTAATCTGTCAATGAACCGCTGTAAACCTTCTGTCTGAATTTTGGCGTTTTCAAGATAGCTTTCCATTTCAGGGATACTGTCTTTCAGTCTGCTTTGCTCGTTTTCCAAAGATATTGACATGGTGGCAAACCGTTCATCGCTTATCCTGCCCATAGCATTATCCTCGTATAGCTTTTGGATTATCTCGTCAATCTCGGTGACACGCCGTTTTGCCCTGTCAAGCTCTCTTCGCTTCTCGGCAATCTACTTCTTCTTTTTCTCCCCGAAATCCTCCATCTGCCGCCTGGCGAACAGTTTTTCATAGGTCTGCACATACCACAGCACCCGCTGCATACTTTCCAGCACAAAGCTTTCTACAACCTTTTCTCGGATATAGTGTGCGGAGCAGACCTCAGAATTTTTTCGGTAAGCGGAACAGAAGAAATAGGCTTGTTCCCGTTTGTAGTTGTTCGTCACGCTGTAATACAGTTTTTCGCCGCAATCAGCACAGTAGAGAAGTCCCGAAAACGGGCCGACAATTCCGCTCTTGGTCGGTCTGCGGCGGTGCTGTCTGAGTTCCTGCACCAATTCAAATACCTCACGCTCAATGATGGCAGGGTGGGTATTCGGAAATACTTTCCATTCATCCTGTGGTCTTTCGATTTTTTTGTTCTTGAAAGACTTAGTTGTGCTTCGGAAATTGACCGTATCTCCGCAGTATTCCTGCTTTGAAAGAATGTCTGCAACCGTTGCCGAACACCAGTTATACGGAACGGCGAGTAGCTTACTGCAATTTCTGCTGATACTGTTCCAATACTCGGTAGGGGTCATTATCTTCTTCAATTTCAACCGCTTAGCTATCTGCGTTGGTCCGAGTCCTGAAACACATAGGTCAAAGATTTTTCTGACAATCTCTGCCGCAGGCTCATCCACAAGCCACTCGTCCTTATTGTTCGGATTTTTCATATATCCGAAGGGTGGATTGGTAGTCAGCGGTACGCCTGACATCCCCTTGCTCTGCATTACTCTGCGTACTTTATCGCTGGTGTTCTTTGCGTGCCATTCGTTAAATAAATCCTGCATCGGAACAATGTCGCTGATACCCTTTGCCGTGTCGATGTTGTCCATAATGGCGATATACCGCACATCTAAACGGATGAAATCTTGCTCTAAAAGCTGACCGACCACAAGGCGGTTTCGTCCGAGCCTTGAATGGTCTTTTACAACGAGGTTGGCAACCAAGCCCTGTTCTGCAAGCTCCATAATTTCCATAAATGCGGGTCTTGTGAAGCTAACGCCCGAAAATCCGTCATCATAGAAGAAACGGGGATTAGGCAGATTGTTGTCCTTTGCGTACTTTTCAAGAATGGCTTTTTGATTTTGAATACTGCTCGATATGCCGTCTTTCTCATCATCACGGAAAAGCCTTGCGTACAGGGCGGTAATTCGTTTATCTGACTGTTTTGTGTTCATATAACTCCTTTCCGCAGCCAGATATGATATGATTTGTAGGTGTTTCTATCATACCATATCTGCCGCCAAAATTCAACGCTTTAATGTGGTGCAGTAAAAGTTTTACAGCTTGTTCAAGATAATTCTCTGTGCTTTTTGCTGCAAGCTCTCGTTTGCGATTCTGTTAAAATGACTTGATACGGAGTAAACCGTATTGCCGATTTCCATATCAAAGTTGATAGGATACGGATACCTGCTTTTGCGAAACCAGTTTATGCGCTCTTCCTTTGTCATTGACAGAAGCATTTTCGTCGTTTCTTCAATCGCTTCGTGAATATCTCTGTAATCATCGCAAGGGTAGCCCTGCTCATCAATATAGAGAACATTATCTTTCATCGTGCGTTACGCTCCTTTCTCTGTGATTTTCTGTTCTGCATTTCCTCTTTTTCCCTGTATTCGTTGGCATAGAGCATATCGGTTTTCTCTTGGATTTTTACCGAGCGTTCCTCAATGCCCTTGTTCAGTTTCAGTTGTTTTCGCAGTTCCGTTATCCTCTCTGTAACGCCTGATTTTTCTTTCCGTAGGGTTTCTTTTTCGGCTGGTGACGCTCTGCGGATTTTGTTTTGCAGTTTGGTACGATAGGTAATCAGTTTATCCATTTCAGCCTGCAACTTATCTCTGTCCGCATACAGATCATCAAAGGTTTTAATGCCGTATTTACTCATATACCGCACCTGCTCGGAAAATTCATCGAGCTTCTTTAAGTCCTCTTTGAGATATGGACTTGTAGGTTTATACTCTGTTTTCTTGGGCAGTACACCTAACAGATAGCAGTAGTGCAGATACAGTTTGTAGATATGGCTTGTTTTTTGAAAAGGCTTAAACCATTCTTTCAAATTCTGCGGCATTTGGGGCGGATAGTTAATTGTCGCCCTGCGGTTTCCGAAAGAAGCGTATGCTCCCATTGTTCTTTCAATATTTTCGGGTGTCCATCTTTTATCCAGTGTATCCAACCTTGTGAAATGCTCATACTGCGGCAATCGTATCTTCCAATGCTTGCCCGTAAAGTCGGTGATATATCCTTTTCGCATTAGATATTCTTCCATATAGTAGGGGCGGCTGAAATTGATTTCCTACTTTACATCTTCACGGTAGACATTGTATCATGTCGGCTTGCCGCTTTTTTCATCAAGCCATACTTGTCTTGACGGTGCTTTGTGTGGATTTTCTATGACAGACAATCCGTGTTCTCTGCATATACGGTCAGATACATCACGGAGTTTTCTTTGCTCTGTTTTGGAATAGTTGTATTTCTTTCCGTCAAGGAAGGAAACTGAGTTGAAACAAAAATGATTGTGCAGATGGTCTTTGTCAAGATGAGTAGTGACGATAATCTGATACCGTTCTCCCCACATTTCTTTGGCGGTCTGCAAGCCGATTTGGCGTGCCTGTTCGGGCGTAACTTCATCGGGCTTAAAGCTCTGATAGCCGTGCCAAGCGATATATCCATTTTCTTTTCCGTACTGCCTTTTCGTTAAAATCATCTGCTGTAAAGCTATTTCTTTCAAACAGTTAATAGCGGAAACATACACACCCTGCTCGGTGGCTTCGGGGCGGCTGACATAGGAAAATATATCCCACAACGGCTGTAAATCAGGATTGTCCGTTCTTATCTTTTCGGGATTTTCCACATAGGCAATGAGGTCTTTTAATCGACCTTCGATATGCCATAGGCTTGTAGTAGCCATTATCCCGCCTCCTGTAATTCGAGGATCAGGCTTTCAATTTCCTTGCAATTTTCCAAAGCAGACGGCTCGTATTTGGCACATCTCTGAAAGCCGTTATGGACAGAGTAAAGGGTATTCAATAGCTCCCAGAACTCTTTTGACGGCTGCGGCTTAGGCGTTTTACCTTTACAAAGCTGACGAATAAATTCCGCTTGGGACAACCCGTACGCTGCCGCACAGCGTTTTAGTTTTTCGTTTTCTTCTTCGGTTAGCCGTACTTTTATTCTCACTTTTTCATTGATTTCTTTACTCAAAAATATCATCTCCGTTCTTGTGTTTTATCTTTTGAGGGGTATTCAGGGGATTTTCCCTGAGTTTAGTCCACACCCATAAGCGGTGTGGATTTGGATTTTGGGTATCAAAATCCGATGCTCGCTATTCCTGTGGACAGCAGTTTTCTCTTTGCCGTTCTACCTGAATGTCATTCCTGTCCCTGTTTTTTCAGCGGCGTTGTCTCGCTCGTTTCCATTTGGAAAGTCTTGGCGGAGTATCCCATTCAGACGGTCATTCAATTTTTGAGGGTGTAAATTTTAGTTGCCATCACTTGGTAGGTAACGAAAAAGGAGTTTTATTAACCTCCTGACAGAATTTCTGAACTCTTTTATGAAAACAAAAGAGCCGATACACAGAGACATCAAAAATCGGCGGGAACTTTGCTCTCGCTTCAAGATAATGTTCTATGTATCGGCTTTAAAATTCAAAGACGAGACTGTTTGTTCATCCGTTCACTTGCTGACAGTACCAAAAAGCATAGAGTGCGGACGGCGATATTTTCTCAAGCCTGTTAAGGCTTGGCATACATGCAGGCGTTAGGCGGTTTTGCCACTTCTCAATCAAAACATCTTGTATTCAGTTGTAACCTCTCGTTCAAGGTTATTTAACTAATTTTATCGTAAAGCAATGATGTTGTCAAGAAAAAACTATTATTATGTCCATTTTAATTTTTTACACGCATAAATACAATTGACTTTTGCTACAAAATATGATAGTATGTTAGTATGTAAACTTACATAATAATTTAGAAGTGGTGGTGATTACTTGATTGTTGATGATTCTATAAAATTCTGCAATTTGCTTGCGCAAATGATAAAAGAGGCAAAATTATCAAACATTAAGTTTTACACCGCACTTGGCATAAAAAAGCCTTATTTCTACGATATTTTAAGCGGTAAAGTCAATCCACCTCCCCCGGACAGACAAATCGCAATGCTTCAGTTGTTAAATCCTAAGCCTGAGCAAATACCATTGTTTTTTGATTTGGCTGCACAAGAGCGAAATGAAGTGCCTGCTGATATTGCACAAGCTCTAAAAGATGAAGACTTGTGTAAACAATTGCGAAAAGGAATAGATTACGAAAAATTATTGAAGAACGGAGAGTATAAAGATGAGTGATAATAAAAGAGAACAAGAGAGAACAGAACTTTACCGTACAATATGGGCACTTGCCAATGAACTTAGAGGAAGCGTTGATGGTTGGGATTTTAAACAATATGTTTTAGGTATGCTATTTTATAGATATATATCCGAAAATCTTACAACCTATCTGAACAAAGGCGAATGGGATGCAGGAAACACCGATTTTGATTATGCTAAAATCAGTGATGAAGAAGCTTCAAGCGTTAGAGATGATATCGTACAGGAAAAAGGCTTTTTTATCCTGCCCAGTGAATTGTTTGGAAATTTATTAAACAGAATTAAAAAAGCAGATAAAGACGCTAAAGAAAAAGACGGAAAAGAAGTAGAAGTCGCTGATTTAGACGAAAACTTAAACGAAATATTGCAAACGAACTTTAAAAATATTGAAGCGTCTGCCATTGGCAGCCCGAGCGAAGAGAACTTTAAAGGATTGTTTGATGACATAGATGTCAACAGCAATAAGCTTGGACCAACAGTTATTAAAAGAAACAAAAGACTCAAAAAGTTAATCACCGTTATCGGAGATATGGAGCTTGGTAATTATCAAGATAATTCCATCGATGCTTTTGGCGATACATATGAGTATTTAATGGGAATGTATGCTTCTAATGCGGGCAAAAGCGGTGGAGAATTTTTTACTCCACAAGAGGTATCCGAACTTCTAACTAAGATCACCTTAGTAGGAAAAACAGAAGTAAATAAAGTATACGATCCTGCCGTTGGTAGCGGGTCATTACTTCTGAAGTTTGCAAAAATTCTCGGTAAAGAAAATGTGAGAAACGGATTTTTTGGGCAAGAAATTAATATTACTACCTATAACCTTTGCCGTATCAATATGTTCTTGCACGATATAGGTTATGATAAATTCAGCATTGAGCATGGTGATACTTTAGTTGATCCTAAGCATTGGGATGAAGAACCATTTGAGGCCATCGTTTCAAATCCGCCCTATTCTATTAGATGGGAGGGAGCTGACAATGGAACATTGATAAATGATCCTCGCTTTTCTCCTGCCGGCGTGCTTGCGCCCAAGTCGAAAGCCGACTTTGCATTTATTATGCATTCTCTGCATTGGCTTGCAACAAACGGGACGGCTGCTATTGTTTGTTTCCCTGGCATTATGTATCGTGGCGGAGCAGAACAAAAAATCAGAAAATATCTGATTGATAACAACTATATTGAATGCATCATTCAGTTGCCTGACAATCTTTTCTATGGAACGAGCATTGCAACTTGTATTATGGTGCTCAAAAAATCTAAAATAGATAACAGCACTTTATTTATTGATGCTTCAAAAGAGTTTACCAAAGCTACAAACAGCAACAAATTAGATCCGAAAAATATTGCAAACATTTTAAATGCTTATACAAGCAGAAAATCAAAAGATCACTTTGCTGCGCTCGTTAAACAGGAAGATATTGAAAAAGAGGATTATAATCTTTCTGTATCAACTTATGTAGAAAGTGAGGATACAAGAGAAGTTGTTGATATAGCTGTCCTTAACGAGCAAATATCTCAAATTGTTCGGCGTGAAAATACATTGCGTACCGAAATTGATGCGATTATAGCTGAAATTGAGGAGGCGTAATAAATGAGATTATCAGATGTGTTATCAAAACCGATAACGACAGATTATGTGCAAATAGAAGGTTTTTTAAGCAGTAGAAAGCTTAAAACCGGAAATTCTAAAAAAATTGCAGTCGGTAAGGTTGCATTAAACTATTATTGTAACAATTGCAGCGATCAACGAACATTTTATTCTGGGGAAGATCTATTTTGTATTGGTGTAAATGAACAAACTGTTAGCGTTGATTGTGTTCTTGAATGTCCCCGTTGCGGAGCTTCTGTACAAATGTGGTTCTTGCTTGAGTGTAGGGAGGAAGATAATATACATAGCCAATATCCTTATGTGCGTATTGCAAAAAGAAGTGAAAAATTTTCCGAAGCAGTTTCGCTAAATACTGAAACTTATGGCGATTTTACAGACGCTTTGGAAAAAGCTAAAAAGGCGGCTAGAGAAGGATTCGGAGCAGGATCTATCGTTTATTTGAGAAAAGTTTTTGAAAGAATTATTACTCAAACAGCAGAGGCTGCAGTTCCTCCAATTGAAACAAGGAAAGCAAATGGCAATCTTAAACCATTTATTCAGATTCTTACACCAGTAAAAGATCAATGTAATATCATCCCTTCGGAATTTGCTGAAGACGGCTACAAACTTTTTGGTGAGCTTAGTGATGTAGTTCACGGAGACTATGATGAAGACGAGGCTTTACAAAAATTCGATGCCTTTTATCGATTAGTTACCGGTGTACTGGAAAAAATAAAAACTAACCGAGAATTAATGGATGCGATAGGCACCTTAGGCTGGCATACCGGAGGTGAAGAAAATGAGTAAATTAGAACAACTTATCAATGAAATTTGCCCCAATGGGGTAGAATTTAAGGCTGTTGAAGATGTAGCTACAATCACTCGTGGGCGTGTTATATCAAAGGATTATATACATAACAATAAAGGAGAATTTCCAGTATATTCTTCACAGACAGAAAATAATGGTGAACTAGGGTGCATCTCCACATATGATTTTGATGGAGAATATTTAACATGGACAACAGATGGTGCTAATGCCGGTTCTGTATTTTATAGAACCGGAAAGTTCAGTATCACAAATGTTTGTGGATTAGTAAAAATATCCGACGCTAATATTTTAACTCGTTTTTTATATTTCTTTCTTTATGTCGAAGCAAAAAAACATGTTAATTATGGAATGGGAAACCCAAAATTAATGAGTAATGTAATGGCTAAAATAGAAGCTCCTCTTCCGCCTTTACCGGTACAAGAAGAGATTGTTCGTATATTGGATAAATTTACGGAACTCACTGCGGAACTCACTGCGAGAAAACAGCAGTATGAGTATTATAGAGATGATTTGTTGAGTAAAAATACCAATAAAAAGTCATTAAAACAAATAGCATTATCAAGCCGCTCTGGCGGTACTCCTTTAAAAAGTAATAAAGATTACTATGAGAATGGGACTATTCCGTGGCTTAGAACGCAAGAAGTTGTTTTTAATGAAATCAATAAGACAGATTGTTTTATTACAGAGTTAGCTGTGCAAGAAACATCAGCAAAATGGATACCTGAAAATTGCGTAATTGTGGCGATTTCGGGAGCATCAGCGGGACGCTGTGCTATAAATAAAATACCATTAACTACAAATCAACACTGTTTAGCAATAGAAATTAATCCCGAAGTTGCTTTATATAAATATGTGTTTTATTGTGTTTGTAATCAATATGACGATTTGATTGCAAAAAAAGAAGGAGCACGAGGAGATCTTAATTCGTCAAGAATTTTAGGTTTAGAAATTCCTATTCCATATCCAGAAGATAAGGAAAAATCACTTGCAGAACAACAACGGATTGTTGATATTCTTGACCGTTTCGATACGCTTTGCAACGATATCAGCGAGGGATTGCCTGCTGAAATTGAAGCAAGACAAAAGCAATATGAATATTACCGAGATAAGCTCTTAACTTTTAAGAAAAAGGAGGCGGCGGAAAATGAATAGCTTTGAAATTGTGGCAAGTTCAACTGAAAGTACGGTGGTGGCTGAGTACACACCTGAAAAAAGAAAAAGCACCGACTATCAAAGCGAAGCGGCGCTTGAACAGGATTTTATAAATCGCCTTGTCAGTCAGGGCTATGAATACATTACGATAAAAAGCGAACAGGACTTGATTGACAATCTCCGTACTCAGCTTGAAAAACTGAATAACTATACCTTTTTCGATAAAGAGTGGAACGACTTTTACAACAGTGTTATTTCAAACGGAAATGATGGTATTGTAGAGAAAACCCGCAAAATACAGGAAGATTATCTGCAAAATCTTACCCTTGATAATGGTTATGTAAAAAACATCAAGCTGATAGATAAAACCAATATCCACAACAATCATTTGCAGGTAATAAATCAGTATGAAGAAGACGGCGGAAAGCATGATACTCGTTACGATGTGACAATTTTGGTAAACGGATTGCCGTTGGTGCATATTGAGCTAAAAAAACGAGGGAATGCGATTCGAGAAGCGTTTAATCAAATCAATCGATACCAGCGTGACAGCTTTTGGGCAGGCAGCGGACTGTATCAGTATGTACAGTTGTTTGTAATTTCCAACGGTACACATACAAAGTATTATTCTAATACTACAAGATTTCAGCATATCAAAAACAACGCAGAGAAAAATTCCGCCAAAAAGAAAAAGACTTCCAATAGTTTTGAATTCACAAGCTATTGGGCGGATGAAAAAAACCGTACCATTCCAGACCTTGTGGACTTTACAAAAACCTTTTTTGCAAAACACACGCTGCTTAATATTTTGACCCGTTACTGTGTGTTTACCTCAGAGGATTTGTTATTGGTAATGCGTCCCTATCAAATTGCGGCAACTGAAAAAATCCTAAACCGCATTATTGTTTCTACCAATCTCAAAAAAACCGGCAGAAAAGAAGCAGGCGGTTACATTTGGCATACCACCGGAAGCGGCAAGACCTTAACCAGCTTTAAAACCGCACAGCTTGCCCAGGGATTGAACTTTATTGATAAAGTATTGTTTGTTGTAGACAGAAAAGATCTTGACTATCAAACAATGAAAGAATACGACAGATTTGAAAAAGGTGCTGCCAACAGCAACACCTCTACTAAAATTCTGCAAAAACAAATGGAAGATGATAATGCAAAAATTATCATTACAACCATTCAAAAGTTAGATAAATTCATATCCAAGAACAAAGAACACGAAGTTTATAAAAAACATATTGTTATGATTTTTGATGAATGCCACCGTTCTCAGTTTGGAGATATGCACAAGGCGATTACAAAACACTTTAAGAACTATCACATTTTCGGTTTTACAGGAACTCCGATTTTTGCATCAAACTCTAACAGTTCCAATGCTCCGAATATGCGTACTACAGCACAGGTTTTCGGCGGTGAACCGGATGAAAACGGAAACAAAGTAAGACCACTGCACGCATACACCATTGTTGATGCTATTCACGATGGAAATGTATTACCCTTTAGAATTGATTATATCAACACAATAAAAAACCTTGAGCTTTTATACGACAAGCAAGTAAAGGCAATTGACCGTGAAAAAGCTTTGCTTGATCCTAAAAGAGTGTCCGAGATCACACAATATATTCTTGAGCATTTTGAGCAGAAAACTTATCGTAATCAAAGCCGTTCCTATTATAACCATAAGGTGATTACGAATGTTGAAAAAATGGCGAAGTCCAAGAATAATACTGTGTCAGAGCAAAAAACGACTACAAAAGTAAATGGTTTCAACTCTATTTTTGCAGTTGCATCTATTCCGGCAGCGATTGCATATTACAATGAATGTAAAAAACAAATGAAGGAAACCGGTCACAAATTAAATATTGCTACGATATTCAGCTTTAATCCAAATGAAGAAGATCCAGATGATATCTTACAAGACGAAAGCTTCGATACAAGTGGTCTTGATCAGACTTCACGAGATTTTCTTGACAGCGCTATTAATGACTATAATAAGCTGTTTAATGTTAGTTACGATACATCTGCCGACAAATTTCCTAACTATTATAAAGATGTCTCATTACGAATGAAAAATCGTGAGATTGATTTGCTGATCGTAGTTAATATGTTTTTAACAGGATTTGACGCAACTACTCTTAATACCTTGTGGGTAGATAAGAATTTAAAAGATCACGGTTTGATACAAGCGTTTTCCCGTACCAATCGTATTTTGAACTCAGTTAAATCATTTGGAAACATTGTTTGTTTTAGAAATCTTGAGACAGCTACCAATAACGCCTTAGCGCTTTTTGGGGATAAAAACGCAAGAGGTATGGTGATTCTAAAAACTTACAATGAATATATGAATGGCTATGAAGACGATCACGGAAAACATATTGAAGGTTATAACGAGCTTGTAACCAGACTTGTAAATGAATTTCCGATAAGCAATCAAATCGTTGGTGAGGATAACGAAAAAGAATTTATTAAACTGTTCGGTCGCATTTTGAAATTGAGAAACATTTTAAGATGTTTTGACGATTTTGAAGGTGATAATTCTGTATCCATTAGAGATTTACAGGATTATCAAAGCGTTTATATTGACTTATATCAAGACTATACTAAAAAAAGTGACATTGAAAAAGAGCGAATCAACGATGACATTGTCTTTGAAATCGAACTTATCAAGCAGGTTGAGGTCAATATAGATTATATCTTGATGCTTGTAGCCAAATATCATGAATCAAACTGTGAAGACAAAACGATTCTTGCTAATATTAACAAATCAATAGATGCAAGTATTGAGTTGCGCAGCAAAAAAGCTCTGATTGAGGGATTCGTTGCCCAAATGACCGTAAAAACAGATGTTGAAAAGGATTGGAACGACTTTGTCAAAAAGCAAAAAGAACAGGACTTAGAAACAATCATCAGCGATGAAAAATTAAAACACGATGAAGCTCAAAAATTTATAGAGAACTCATTCAGAGATGGTGGGATAAAAACTACAGGAACAGATCTTGATAAAATATTACCTCCAATTTCAAGATTTTCAGGTGGTTCAAATAGGGCTTTGAAAAAACAAACTGTCATTGATAAGTTGAAAGACTTTTTTGAAAAATATTTCGGCTTAATATAACGCAAATGTCGCTGCCCCCATATCCCAATGAACTTTTCCTCTTCGGGTGGTAGGGTAAGACACGGCAGATAGTATTCGCCTTGTAGCTCATACCAAAGACCATTGTTTTCGTCATAAATGTACTTGTCCATTGTGTAATCCTCCGTTATGATTTGAATTTCACCTACAATCCAATCATTCTGGCTGATTATAAAGCCTAAGGGAGAAGCTACTTCCTTATGTAGCCTCTCCCTTGGGTGATTTTTTATTTTATGCAGCTTCCGATGAGCTTTCTTCCGCTGTTTCAGCTTCACGAGGAACGTATTTCTCATAAACTAAAATTGTATCTTCAATAGCGGCAAATTCCTTGTCAGACCTTGCCGTTACACAAATATATTCTTTATCTCCATATTCAAGTTTGGTAGCAAGAGTATATTTTGCTTCATCAGTAAATCCGGTCTTTCCTCCAACGATGTCCCCGCCGCCTTCAACATAATATCCATCAAGCCTCATTGCAAGTATACTTGTAAGCTCAATGCCGTCTTTGTGCTGTGACGTCTTGGAGGTCGTATATGTATTTGCAGTAAGCACTTTATTGCAAAGTTCATTTTCCATAGCGTATTTCAAAAGTAAAGCCATATCTTCACAGGTGGAGTAATGATTTTTGCTGTGCAGTCCATTTGCATTCTCAAAATGAGTATTCTTCAACCCAAGTTCTTCCGCCTTTTCATTCATCATATCAACGAAATTTTTTTCTGAACCTGCAACAGCATTAGCAAGTCCAGTCGTTCCGTCTGCACCGCTCACCAGAATCGACGAATACATCAAATCTTCAATAGTAACTGTTTCACCTGCGTCAAAGCCCGCTCTTGAAGCATCCATCTCTACCAAAGGATCTATATCATCCGCCGAAAATTTATATGTTTCATCAATATCCTCCAAATTTTCAGCAGCAACAACCAGTGTCATGATTTTTGTAAGTGAAGCAGGATATATCTTCTTTTCATAATTCTTTCCGGCAACAACAGTATTGTCCTGAGAATCAATTAAAACGGCATAGTCAGCAGTAAAATCCTTGTCTTTTATGTCTTTATAATCAGCAACATCTTCAGGGTAAGTCAACAATGCCTCAGACATTGAATCGACCTGTGAATCAACAACACTTGAATCTAAGTCAGATTCACTTAATGACGAACTGTCTGCTACCGATTCAGCAATAGCTGGAACATTTTTATTTTCAATAATTCTGCTTTTTCCCGTTAAAAATAAAACCGCTGTACCAATCGCAATAATAATTATTCCTACCAATACAGCTATAACTGCTACCCCTCCGCCGCTTCTTTTAGACATATTCATTCTCCTCTTCTTTTATTTTTGCAAATTCATTGTCATTAATCTTGCCGCCAAATTCAGTCAAATTGCTTTTAATAGTTTTATGGCAGTATCTTAAAATATCCTGTCTGGTAATAATACCAATAAACATATTTCTGTCATCTATTACGGGAACAAAGTTCTGATTCATCAAAAGTAAAATTAGATCCTCAATAGTTGAGTATATGTAAACAGGGTTGTTTTTTACACGCCTCGGTATATTACTTATTGAATATTTCTCAAGTTGTTTAATATCCATTATATCATTGTCAAGCATAAACCAAAGAATATCGCCCTCAGCAAGTGTCTTTACATATCCTCCGTCCTTGCTTATAACAGGAATCGCAGTGAACCCATGATTTCTCATTTTCTCAATAGCCTGTCTTACTGTGTAATCTTCATAAACAAAATCAATTACTGCTTTCGGTTTTAAAAATTTCAGTATATTCATGTTAAATGCAGCCCTCAGTGATAATCAGATTGTTGTCTGTTTTTCTTTAAATACTGTAAATTAAATTTAAAAAAGTGCTGAAATCTATTTTCTTAAAATCATCTTCACTAATATCCATTTCATTAAGATAATCAGAAGTTATACCATTTTTACTGCAAATATCCTTGCAGTAATCAAACCGTTCATCTTCTGTCATGCTGCCGAAATCAGACATTTTATCAAGGAAATCAAGATCAAACACAGACTGATCCGCTTCAAAAGACAGCAAATCTACATTTCTTGTTTCAGTCATGTCATCCTGTCCTTCAATAGTATATTTTAAAGTATACTTCTCCAAATCTCCGTTTTTTTCATTAAAGAAAAAAGTTATATTAGTGATATAAGTATCTCCCGTATAGGTGTATTGCTCTGTGACTATGCCATCAGTTGTATCCTCTTCTCTGTCCTCCGCCATGGGAAGATTGCGATTTATAACTTCCTCTATAATGCTTTGAGGAGGTTCCGACTCCGTCTGCTGATACATACCTGCTAAATTATCAAAATTATAAGTCTTTCCGTCAACAGAAATAACTCCATAGCTTCCGATGCTTTCTTCCTGTATCTGATAAACATTTTCTCCGCTTAATATACGTGTAAGTTTTACTTCTCCATCATAAATGCTGTTTGTTACCGTGCATTTCATTGTGTATTCGCCCTGTTTAAGCTTTTCAGCCAGTTTAGTCAAATATTTTCCTGCATGAGATTCTTCTGTAAGTGAAGAACTTTCACCAGAACTTAAACTAACAACTTCGGTTGTTGAAGAATCAGCTTTTGACTCACTTTTTGAAGAGCTCTCTTCTTTCCCGCAGCCTGAACATGTAATTGTAAAGGCAGCTAACCACACGCATAAGATCTTATTAAAATTACGCATTTCTTTATCCTTTCAATACTCATATTAATATCAAATATTATACACCCGTCCCAATAATAAGTCAAGAATAAAAGGTGTCAATAAGCGTTTAATACTACTCCAAAAAAGTGGTTTCGGTAACTTTTTGCCGAAGCCACTTTTAGTTTTCATTAGATATAACAACGACTTATGTCCCCCAACCTCCAACCTATCCTTTCGGATAGCTGTGGCGGCGGACAACTTAGTCT
>CAMWVM010000008.1 GCA_947177715.1 uncultured Ruminococcus sp. | reverse complement strand
TTTTTAATCAACACCCGGGATAACCCCATGCCCAGCTGTCGCGGGGGCCCGTATACGTGAATAAAAGCACTACTATATTGGCTGTAATTTTTGTAATCCAATAATTAATTCCAAGTAAGGAATATCCCAGCCACATCATTCCCATTTCTACAAGTAATGTTAAAATTCTTCCGCCGTAAAAAGATATAGCCTCTGAAAAAACTGATTTTACACCCTTAGCTTCTGAGTCAAAGACCCACACACGGTTAGTAACATAGGCAAAGGTTACTGCACATATCCATGAGAAAACTGTACTGGCTGTTGAAACTATATCCTTTGAATCCGTAAAGCCTTCAAGAATAGCCTTTGACAGTCCTGCTGTAACAAAACTCACTGCTGTTGTTAGAACACCGAAGAACAGATACAACAACATTTCTTTATTTTTAGCATAGATAGGCTGGAGTTTTTTTAACATACCAACAGACATTATTCTATCAAAAATATCCGGTTTCTTTTGAATTTTATTTTCGTTTGGCATTTTATACGACCTTTCATATTTTAAATCTTTTTTATTATACCTTATGTATAAAAAAAGTTCAAGTGATTGTTGATTTTTTTTTATAAATATGGTATCATGTTTCCTATACTAAAAAGTGAGATAAATAATTTTCTGGAGGATTGCTGATAAATGATATTTTTTATAGCTGTCTGTCTTGTTATTTCTGCTATATGCTCTGCAACCGAAACGGCTTTTTCATCGGTAAACCGCATAAGATTGAAAAACTTTGCGTCCAGCGGTAACAAAAGTGCTGAAAAAGCCTTAAAAATAATAGATAACTTTGACAGGGCGCTTACAACAATACTGGTGGGAAACAATGTTGTAAACATTGCTTCTTCATCAATGGCTACTGTCCTTTTCACTGAAAAATTCGGAAGCGGAAGCGTAGGACTTGCTACGCTTGTTATGACGGTTCTTGTTCTTATTTTTGGAGAGATCATTCCAAAAAATCTTGCAAAGGAAAACTCGGAAACCTTTTCTGTTTTCATGTCAGCACCTCTTTCAGCGGCAATGTTTATACTAACGCCCATAACCACAATTTTTATGGGTATAAATTCCCTTGCCACAAAAATTGTGGGGCATAAAAGCAGTCAACCTTCCGTTACAGAAGAAGAGCTTAAATATATTATAGAAGAAATTGAAGACGAGGGCGTTCTGGAAGAACAGGAATCTGACCTTGTAAGATCTGCTCTTGAATTTGATGAGATAACGGTGAGCGAAATTCTGGTACCACGAGTAAACATTATTGGAATTGAAGCACACACTCCTATTGAAGAAATCAGAAAAATATTTATTGAAACCGGATTTTCAAGGCTTCCTGTTTATGATAAAACCATCGATACAATTATAGGAATTCTTCATAAATCGGATTTTTACGAGCTTTATTTAAATAAAGACCGAGATATTGCATCACTTCTGAAAAAGCCAATATTTATTTCTGAGAACAAAAGAATTTCTGAGGTTCTTCGTGAAATACAGAAATCAAAGGTTCATATGGCTGTAGTTATTGACCAATACGGCGGTACAGACGGAATATGCACACTTGAAGACATTATTGAAGAGTTGGTAGGCGAAATTTATGACGAGAGCGATAAAGAAGACACATCATTTATAAAAATCAGCGATCATCGTTTTGAAATATCCCCCGATCTTTCGGTAAGCGATTTTCTTGAACGACTTAATCTTCCTGAAAATACGATTGACACTGAAAGAAATTCAATGGGTGGCTGGATAATGGATATTCTCGATCGCATTCCCGAGCCTAATGAGTTTTTGTCCTATGGGCCGTTTAACATGACGGTCATTATGGAAGATGAACAGAAAATAGAAAAAGTTAAAATAAGAATCAAAGACGACAAACCAAAGACAGAAAAATAAGAAGGGAAGAGGCTTGAAATGCCAAAACAAATAAAAAGACAACCAATCCATCCAAAAGAAAAAACAAACCGAATATGTGCAATATTAGCAATGGCGGCGTCAATTTTAATGTGGGGACTGATTATTTTTCTGCTTCCCAAAATGATAAAAACCGAAAGTGCAGCAATGACATTGATTTTCACTATTGGCTATATACTTTTTACGGCTTCATGCATTACTCACTGTATAACCTCTTACGGCTTCTTTAAGGCAACGGATAATTTCACAGGTATATTTCAAGGACTTATATCTCTTGTTAGCACCCTGTTTTGTATTTTCAACTTAAGATTTATACTTGTCATGCTGTTCTCGGCATTCGGTAAAGACGAAACGGCAAGACAATTTATTGGAAGCAAAACGATGACAGAATTTTTATCGACACAAACTTCCAACTGGACTTGTTTTGTTTTTGCTTTAATAATAATGATTATAATTGGCACCTTGGGAATTATTAAGCTGGCGTCAGCAAGCAAAAAACAATAAATAATTACTTTAACAATCAAGAAAGGGCAGTCATTTGACTGCCCTTTTCTTATACAATAAGCTTATTATAATCTTCAAAATAAAAATCAGCTTCCTGCTTCATATCTTCCCAATCGGCTATGTAATGTTTATCAAGACATGCAACGGCTGTAAATCCTCCTGCTTTAGCACCTCTTACTCCTTCAATTATATCTTCAAAAACAGCACACTCATTTGGTTTTAGTCCCATTCCCTTGCATGCATATTCATAAACATCGGGAAATCCTTTGCCTCTATCCACGTCATTTGTTGACGCAAAGAAATCAAAAAGGTAAAACACTTTGTTGTTTCTTAAAACTGCCTCGAAAAGCTCTTTTGACGATGCTGTTGCGAGTGCAATCCTTACACCATTTTCCTTCAAGTCATTAAGAAACTCTTTCGCTCCACCCTTAAGAAAAATATTATGAGCATATTCCTCATACGCCATTTCGTACCACTCAGCCGCAATATCCTCAATACTTTCATTTAAATTGAAAAGATTATTAGTATACTCTGCCGCCGCAATGAAATTCATTGTAGAAACAGCTTTAAAATAATTCTCCGGCACATTTAATCCACGTTTTGCAAGAAATTTTATATCTATATCGCTCCACACATGCGAAGAATTAATAAGCGTTCCGTCCAAGTCAAAAATTATGCCCTTAAATTTTGAAAACCTCATATGTTTTACCTTTCCTTAGAAGAAATCCGATTGTTCTGTTTTAAATCCCTCTCCGAAAACCTCTCCTGCACTTGTCACAAGCATAAACGCTTTATCGTCAATTTCAAGCACTGCATTTTTCACTGAGGGAAGTCTTTGCTTTTTCATGGCACATAACAGAATATCCTTTTCCGCTCCCTGATATCCAGACACACCTTTTAGTATCGTACATCCTACTCCTACTTTGTTAAGAAGTCTGTCAAGTATATCCTGACTTTTTTCGCTTATAACAAAAACCATTCGTGCTGTATCCTTGTCACAAGCATAAACGCTTTATCGTCAATTTCAAGCACTGCATTTTTCACTGAGGGAAGTCTTTGCTTTTTCATGGCACATAACAGAATATCCTTTTCCGCTCCCTGATATCCAGACACACCTTTTAGTATCGTACATCCTACTCCTACTTTGTTAAGAAGTCTGTCAAGTATATCCTGACTTTTTTCGCTTATAACAAAAACCATTCGTGCTGTATCCGAACCGTAAAGCACCATATCAAGCACCTTTGAAAAAACTGTGAGAGCAATGATAGAATATAAGGCAGTATCAGCATTTTTAAATACCAATCCTGAAAGCACTGCCACCGCACTGTCTATAAAAAGCATAACAACACTTAATTTCAAATGAGGTCTTTTGCTTTTAATAAGCCTTGTAACAATGTCTGTTCCGCCAGTTGTGGATCCGGCACGGAAAACAATTCCGCAGCCCACGCCCATTACCGCTCCCCCTGCTACGGCTGCAAGGATTTTATTTTCTGTAATCGCAGAGAAAAAGGCACAGGCGTCCGCAGTGACGCCTGAAACAATTATAGCTACAACTGTGGTGAACAGAAATCGCCATCCCCATTTAACTATAGCAATAACGAGAAGCGGAAGATTTATAAGCATAGTCAGACTTCCCACTCCAAGAGGTATAAAGTAATTAAGTATTATAGATATGCCTCCAACTCCTCCGGGAGCAAGGTGGTTAGGCGCTAAAAAAAGTCCTATGGATATACCATAAATAATTGCGCCAATACACATAGTAAAAAATCTTTTCAGCGGCGAGCCTTTGAAAAATCTGTCTGATTGCATGTAAATCCCCCTTGAAACGATATTATTCAAGGATTATTTTTCTCAAAGACAGCCAAATTATACTTAAATAAACTCGTCAAGCAATCCTGCTGCCATTCCCACCAGCTCAATACAAGGACGCTTTTTATAATATTCCTTTGTTCTTCCTGCCGGAACTGAATTGCTTGCTCCTGTCAAACCCAGCATATCACGGCAAATAATTGAGTCAAAATTATTTTGTTCTTTAAATCTTGCTGCAAACTGCTGCACCTTTTCATATAAAAATTTTTTTGCTTCAAAATCTTTTGAATTATCTGTTCCGTATTTCATTCCAAGGACCATGAATGCTCCTGAACAGGCACCGCAGACTTCTCTGAGTCTTCCCATTCCTCCTCCGAATGACTGTGAAATCTTCATAGCTGTATTAAAATCAAGTCCCAACTCCTTAGCCCACACCCCAAGCACAGACTGGGAACAATTATACCCATTTTTAAAAAGTTCTTTGGCTCTTTCTGATTTTTCTATATTCACAGTAAACCCTCCATACATGAAAAATAAAATCTTGTTTTATTTTATCATATTCTATTGAAAATGTCTATATGACGTGGTATAATATATATAATTCTAAAGGAATTATATGTATTTATCATGTATATTTTTTATTAAATAATTAACAATAATTTTATAAAAAATAAAGTTGACAAATGTACACTTCTGTGGTATACTTTAATCGCATCAAGAGAAAAGATTAAAATATACCAAGGTGATACCACCTTTAGAAAATTAAATTGAGGAGGACAAGATTATGTCAAAATTTGTATGTTCAGTATGCGGTTATATTTATGAAGGCGAAGCAGCTCCTGAGTTCTGCCCACAGTGTAAGGCTCCTGCTTCAAAATTTACAAAGCTTGAGGAAACAGCTTCAATGGTTTGGGCTGACGAGCATAAAGTAGGAGTTGCTCAAGGTCTTGATGAAGAAGTTGTTGCAGGTCTTAAGGAAAACTTTAACGGCGAATGCTCAGAGATTGGTATGTATCTTGCTATGGCGAGAGTGGCTTATAGAGAAGGATATCCTGAAGTAGGCCTTTATTATGAAAAGGCAGCTTGGGAAGAAGCTGAACACGCTGCTAAGTTTGCAGAACTTCTCGGCGAAGTTGTTACACCATCAACAAAGAAAAATCTTGAGCTCAGATATATGGCTGAAAACGGTGCTTGCGAAGGAAAGCTTGCTTTGGCTAAGAAAGCTAAGGAGCTTGGTTATGACGCTGTTCATGACACAGTTCATGAAATGGCTAAGGACGAAGCAAGACACGGCTGTGGTTTCAAAGGTCTTTATGATAGATATTTTGGATAATGCTTAATAAAAATTTCGGCAGAGAGCGTTAGCTCCCTGCCGTTTTTATCAGAAAGGACAGGTGTTTACTATGTCAAATTTAAAAGGTACAAAAACTGAGGCAAATCTCATGGCTGCATTTGCAGGAGAATCACAAGCAAGAAACAAATATACTTACTATGCAAGCAAAGCTAAAAAAGACGGTTATGTACAGATTGCCGCACTTTTTGAAGAAACAGCAAACAATGAAAAAGAACATGCAAAGATTTGGTTTAAACTTCTTCATGACGGTATTCCTTCAACAGAAGAGAATTTAAAGGATGCTGCTGAAGGAGAAAACTATGAATGGACAGATATGTATGCAGGATTTGCTAAAACGGCAAGAGAAGAAGGCTTTGACAAAATTGCTGATCTTTTTGAAGGCGTAGCCGCTATTGAAAAGGAACATGAAGAACGTTACAGAAAACTTCTTGCTAATATTGAAGGTGATTTGGTATTTTCAAAGGACGGAGATGTTATTTGGGAATGCAGAAACTGCGGACATATTGTAATCGGAAAAAAAGCACCCGATGTTTGTCCTGTTTGTGCTCATCCTCAGTCATACTTTCAGGTTAAGGCTGAAAATTATTAATCATAGAATGCAGGCTTATGTTTAGTCTGCATTTTTTATTAAATTGTAAAACTTTTATGAAATTCAGTAAATTGCATTGACTTAGAGTTAAGTTTAAGATATATAATAAATAGGGTTTTCCCTTTTTAAATATAACAACGACTTATGTCCCCCAGCCTTCAACCTATCCTTTCGGATAGCTGTGGCGGCGGACAACTTAGGGTTTCAGTGGGGGCGATGCCCCTTATTGAACTTAGGCAAGACGAAAACGGGCAAGCCCTTATTTGAATATATTAGGAGAGGGTTTTATGACATATACAATTTCAGAGGTCGCTCAGAAAATGGGGGTTTCAGCGCATACACTGCGTTTTTACGACAAAGAAGGACTTTTGCCGAATGTTGACAGAGTAAATGGCAGAAGGGTTTTCAAAGATGAAGATTTTGCATGGCTTAGAGTACTTAACTGTCTGAAAAACACTGGTATGCCTTTAAAAGAAATACAGCGATATTTGGAACTTTGCAAGCTTGGCGATGACAGCCTTGAAGACCGGCTTCAGCTCATGCTTAACCAAAAGAAATCTATTGAAAATCAAATTAAGTTTCTTGAATTTAATATGAAACAACTTGAATATAAAATTTGGTATTATGAAAAGGCTATTGATGCAGGCACCGAAAAAATACATGAGGGGCATTCATGCAATCCTAATTTTGAACCTGATATAATACCAGAAAAATAAAATACACATAAAAAACCGTTCACAGTTTTTAATCTGTGGACGGTTTATCTTTTTATTAGAATAAATTTGCTTTTTGGGTGACAATTCTATATTAATTTTATTACATCTTCAGCTATCAAATCTGCGGTGAGATGATTTTCTTGCAATATATCACTTACATTATATCTATCAAGAAATTGCTTTTTAAAGCCAAAGTTAAGCACTTTCATTTTTGAACTTCCGTAGAAACGTGCAATTTTCTCTCCGAATCCTCCTTCAAGTATACCATCTTCAAGCGTTATAACTATATCATGGTCAGCTTTAAGCTGTTCCAAAAGCTCATCATCCGTTCCGCTTATATAATATGGATTGATAACTGTTGGTCGAACTCCCGTTTTTTGCTCAATCTTTTCAGCTGCCTTAACTCCAAGATTATAGAATGAACCAAGACCGATAACTGCCACTTTACTTCCTTTTTGTGTAACTTCATACTTGTTAAGCTTAGAAAAGTCCTTATCAACAATTTTTCCGTCTGAAATATATTCACCCTCAGGAACTCTAATCGCAACAGGATATTCATTTTGCTCTACAGACCAATCAAGCATAGCAAGATATTCTTCCTTTGTAGTTGGGGCAAGATACACCAAGTTAGGAATATTAGAAATCATTGGGATATCGTAAATTCCCAAATGTGTAACATCGTTCATGCCATAAATCGACGCTGAAAAGACAGGGATTGTAACTGCATTGTTATTTACGCACAAGTCCTGTGAAAGCTGATCGAATGTTCTCTGCATAAATGTACTGTATACTCCGTAAACAGGCTTTCCGCCGTTTGCGGCAATACCTGAAGCCATTGCAACCGCGTGCTCCTCAGCGATACCCACATCGATAAACTGTGAACCTGCTTCCTTTCGTTTATCCTCGGTAAATCCCATAATTGTAGGAGTAGCGGAAGTTATGGCACACACTGATTTATCTGCTTTCATTTTTCTTAGCAAGTAATCTGCGGTTATGCTTGAATAATTTTCGCCGTTGGCAGAAAACAATGGTTTTCCTGTTTCGATATCAAAGGGCATACACCAATGCCAGGTTTCTTTATTTTCCTCTGCAAGAGCGTAACCTTTGCCCTTTTGAGTTACAATATGAACTGCCACAGGATGGTTTATATCCTTTACTTTTTCAAAAGCACTTATAAGCGATGGGATATCGTTTCCGTCCTTTACAAAAACATAATCAAGACCCATTGCCTTGAAAAGGTTACATTCTGCCTTTCCATCTGTTTCTCTCAAAAGCTTAAGGTTTTTATAAAGTCCGCCGTGATTTTCTGCAATAGACATATCGTTATCGTTTACGACAACAATGAAATTACTGTTTTGTTCTCCAACATAATCAAGTCCTTCAAGGGCCTCACCTCCGCTGAGAGAACCATCACCGATAATCGCAATAATATTTTCTTTTCCGCCTTTTAAATCCCTTGCTTTAGCAAGACCGCTGGCAAGGCTTATTGATGTGGATGTGTGACCGATTGTAAAAAAGTCATGCTCGCTCTCATCAGGATTAGTGTAACCTGATACATCATCGTAATGCTCTTCATACAAGAATGCGTCTTTTCTGCCTGTAAGCATTTTGTGGCAATAGCTTTGATGTGATACATCAAAAACAAATTTATCAACAGGCGAATTAAAGACATAGTGCAGAGCGATTGTAGCTTCAACCATACCAAAATTCGGACCAAAGTGACCACCATGCTTACTGAGCTTTCTCAAAAGAGCAGTTCTCATTTCTGAGGCAAGTGCCTGAAGCTGACTGTTATCAAGCTTTTTCAAATCCACAGGTCCATTTACATTTTCCAAATACATAGATATCCTCCTAACATAATTTTAATTATGGCTATATTATAACAGTTAGAGTTAACTCTATGTCAATAGTCATATTTAACTGTTAACATAATATTTATAATTTTCACTGCTAAACAAAGAAATAAGTCATATTATAATGTTTTGCATTAGACTGATAAATCGGAATTTAATGAACATGTCATAATAAATTCTTCATCATTTTC
This sequence comes from uncultured Ruminococcus sp., assembly GCA_947177715.1. Lineage (GTDB taxonomy): Bacteria > Bacillota > Clostridia > Oscillospirales > Ruminococcaceae > FB2012. The sequence continues at coordinate 7,539 of CAMWVM010000008.1, read as the reverse complement.
ATTAATGATTTCAAAACCGACATTTAAATACATTTTAACAGCATAATTCGCTTTTTGAACTGCAAGCGACGCTTGTTTATACCCACGTTCTTTCAAAAAATCGAGCATTGTTTTCATCAATTCTGTTCCGATTCCAAAATTACGATATTCTTTATAAATTGAAATAGCAAAAGACGGCGTTTCGTCATCTACATGACCATAATCATTCATAATACGAACCCAAACCGCACCAATTACTTTGTTATCGACTTCCGCAACATAACATTTGTCATCAGGAAATAAGCCAAAATCTTTTACATATACTTGCAAATCCCTATTTTCAATAATTGATTTAGGCGGTGGGGCCGTTCCTTCAGGAATAAAAATTGCTTCATACAAAAATTCATTCAATAATTCATGTTCAGATTCTTTGATTTCTCTGATTACATAGTTCATAATTATCACCTCTAATATTGACTTATTACCATACTTTTTATATTTGATTATATCACAAGTATGTTTTATGTTCAACAAATTGACAATATGAAAATATACCCCGAGGGTAAAAAATTCTGTTGCCACTAATTGGATAACGAGATTCAATGCAGAAGATTGGGACAATGCCGACACCTTATTTGTAGTAACTTTTATTCTGCTTTGTCGGCATATAGCTTGCGAAAGCACATACCTGGCTTCAAGTCTGCATTTTGCTCCAAAATTGCTTTTCGTTTCTCTCAAAGCATTACAGACTTTCATGTGTTGCTGATACCAAATGAATGTTTTGACAGCAGGAACAAAAGTACGATTATATATAACAAAACCGCAACGGGACAAGCCCGTCACGGCGAGTGACTGGTGCAGAAGATGGGACTTGAACCCACACGACATTGCTGCCACAGGCACCTGAAGCCTGCGCGTCTGCCAATTCCGCCACTTCTGCATATTTATAGATTTGATATTTTTACATGGCTCAAATCCTAAAGCCAAGGCGGACTTTACTCTTCACATAAAATGCTGCTTTCAAGTTGATCCGCATATATAAAAAACAGAAAAACTGTTTTTTACGCTTTAAATGTCTGTTCCGCTATAATCAGTTTCATAAACCCTTTATTCTTTGACAAAAGTCTGAAAACAATTACACCCAAAACAGTAACACACACAAATTCTCCAAATGCAACTTCCACAACTGAAAGCCAGAACGGAAATTTCAGCACAAGATTTAACTCTGCACCCACCAACAATCCATTTGCTATAACAGGGAAAAGTGAACATATAATCATTCTTACAGTATTATCTTCTTTGCGGAACAAATAAATCATTATCGCTGAAATAAGCGTAGCAAATGTTCCGATAACTGTATCGACAAGTCCTACTGTGCTGAATATATTGGCCATAAAACAGCCAATGGTTAATGAAAATATGTGATCCTTATTGAAAAAGCACAAAAGCATGAGCGCTTCCGCAACTCTGAACTGGATAGGTCCATAGGACAAATCAGCTCCGACAATAGTGACTACCACATAAATTGCCGCAACTACACCAATAGTTGCAATTCTGTGTGAATTAAATTTAGACATATCAATCTCTCCTTGTTTTTATTAGCGAGTGGTTAAGCAAGGTTACACTCGTATTTAATTTATTTCAAGAGGAGAGAAAACCTCTCCTCTCGGATATCAAAAATTAAGCCTTGCCGATTGAACCGAACAGTTCCATCTTTTCCTTAACTGTAGCCTTAATAGCCTCAAATCCAGGAGCAAGAAGTTTTCTTGGGTCAAAGCCCTTACCCTGAAGGTCCTTACCTTCTTCGATATATTTTCTTGTAGCCTCAGCAAATGAAAGCTGACACTCTGTGTTAACATTGATCTTAGCAACGCCAAGTGAAATTGCTTTCTTAATCATGTCAGCAGGAATTCCTGTACCGCCGTGAAGAACCAATGGCATATCTCCAACCTTATCCTTGACAGCAGCAAGAGTTTCAAATGAAAGACCTGCCCAGTTTTCAGGATATTTACCATGAATATTACCAATTCCAGCAGCAAGCATTGTTACTCCCAAATCAGCTATAGCCTTACACAGCAAGAGTTTCAAATGAAAGACCTGCCCAGTTTTCAGGATATTTACCATGAATATTACCAATTCCAGCAGCAAGCATTGTTACTCCCAAATCAGCTATAGCCTTACACTCGTCAGGATCAGCACATTCACCGGCACCAACAACGCCGTCTTCTTCTCCGCCGATTGAACCAACCTCAGCTTCAAGAGAAATTCCCAAAACGTCACAAGCGTTTACAAGTGCTGTTGTTTTAGCAATATTTTCTTCAATAGGATAATGTGAACCATCAAACATGATTGATGAAAAACCTGCGTTGATACAAGCCTTTGCACCCTCAAATGAACCGTGGTCAAGGTGAAGAGCAACAGGAACAGTAATATTCAGTTCTTCAATCATTCCTTCAACCATACCAACAACAGTTTTATATCCTGTCATATATTTGCCTGCACCCTCAGAAACACCGAGAATTACTGGTGACTTCAATTCTTCAGCTGTAAGAAGAATTGCTTTTGTCCATTCCAAATTGTTGATGTTGAACTGACCTACAGCATATTTACCTTCAATAGCTTTAGTCAGCATTTCCTTTGCAGAAACTAACATTTTAACACCCTCCATATTTTTAATTAACTAAAATAAACCTTAATTATTATACTCTTTATTTTGTTAAATTGCAATGGTATTTAATTAATTTAACATTTGCAAAATTATTTTTTCACAATTTATATACATATTTTCCCGCATTAATTTAACTTTCATACATCTTTATTACTTTAAGTGCGACTTCAATTTTTGTACATCTCAAATCCATTGCTTGTTTTTCCAGATATCTGTGTGCTTGCTGTTCAGTAAAACCAAGATACTGCATAATCGCCAGCTTAGCTCTGTTTATTGTTCTTATTTCCTCCAGCTTTTTATGCAGCTTTAAATTTTCTGTCTGAAGTCCTAACAGACGTTTCCTTGAAGCGTTAATAAACTTCATGGTTCTAAAGAACAGATTACGACTTAATGGCTTTTGAATTACCATAACGCCCAAATCCTCCATGCGTTCGCTTACAACATCAGCGTTGTCATTTTTGACTATCATTATACAACTTGCCATAGAGGAATCACAAACAAGTTCCGCAACGTCAAATCCATATTCATCTGAAAGAGGACAGTTTATTATAACAGCATCATAATTGTTCTGCCCTGCAATACGCCTTGCTTCAAGTCCCGAAGAAACCATTGACGGACTGCATTCCGGAAACGCCTCTTTAACCAGTGTAATTATTGCTGCGGAGGCTTTTTCATTGCTGGAAACAATCAAAATTCTATCCAAATCAAATCCCCCTTTTAATAATCTGAAACTCTGTTCGTCTTATTTAAAGGGAATAGAAGTATTTATTATAGTCAAAAACCTCAGGATTATCGGCATTCATTTGTTCTTTCCATGTTCTGCGTTTTTCATCCAAAAGAAATTTAAGAACAGACTCGGGAATGTATTTTTTGAGGAAATCACTGTTTTCAGCCTTTTTAATTGCCTCTTCCAAAGTTGTCGGAAGCTTTTCAAGCTTCTTCAAGGATTTTTCATCAGCCGTTCTCAAATCAAAGTTTGTATCCTCACAAAGATCAGCAGAGCACTCAACGCCCTCCATACATGCATATATTAATAGTCCTAATGCAAAATACGGATTGCATGTGTTATCGGGAGAACGCAGCAAAATTTCGCTTTCCTCGCTGTCCTCCAAAGGTGTTTTTATAAGCTGAGGATAATTCATTTTTGTCCACGAAACATACTTAGGAGCAAGATCCTTTCCAAATCGGGAATATGAATTTGTCGTACCATTAAAAAACAACGTCATTTCACTTATACGTTTTAAAATTCCGGCTAACATGCTCTTGGCTTCGGGAGATGGATCTCCAAGTTTTTTTCTAAAAATATTTTTGCCGTTGTTTATGCATGAAAGATAAATATGAAGTCCGCTTCCGCAATTATCAGGCAGCGGTTTAGGCATAAACGTTGCATACATTCCGTTTCTGTTTGCAACGGATTTTACTACATTTTTAAAAGTTATAAGGTTATCAGCAGCAGTAAGAGCGCCAGAACTTTGAAAGTCAATTTCATTCTGTCCTGGACCGCTTTCATGCCGTGAGCTTTCAGGGGCAATATCCATTTTTTCAAGGGTCAGACATATATCTCTTCTAAGATTTTCTCCCCTGTCAGCAGGAGCCACATCACAATATCCTGCGTAATCATGTGGTACACTTGTAGGCATGCCATTATCGTCAGTTTCAAAAACATAAAACTCACAGGAAGTTCCAATCATGAAAATATAATTTTTTGATCTTGCATATTTTACAGCGTCCATAAGAAACTGACGTCCATCACCTTCATATGGTGTCCCGTCATGTTTTTTTATGTTACAGAAAAATCTTACGACCCGGCCCTGCTGAGGACGCCAAGGTAATAAAGCAAGAGTGTCAGGGTCAGGAAAAAGACGCAGCTCACCTTCGGTAACATCTACAAAACCTTTAAGTTTTGATGCATCCAACGCAAATCCATTAGAGAATGCTTTCGCCAAATCGCTTGATATAATTGAAATCGTTTTAAGCTGACCGTAAATATCGCAGAACATAAGCTTTACAAATTTTACATCATTCTCTTCAACAAACTGCAAAACTTCCCTTTCAGTATACTTCATAGAAATTACCTCCTAATATATTAAAGAGCCAAACGCTTAAATTTTAAATTACAAAATGCCAAAAATTAAGAGGAACAGCCTCGCCGTTCCTCTTTACATTATACAACATTTATTTAATTGTGTAAAGCAATTTTTTATGTGTCGCCCTTTAAATTACATAGTCTGTTCCAAGCTGTTTCTCATATTCCACTAAATCTTCAAGAGTAATGGAATCCACAACCCCGTTAATTGCCTCATACAGCTTTTCCCACACCATAAGCGTTGCACACTGTGAACTTCTGTCGCAGGTATTCACATTATTGTCAAGACAAGCAACTGGTGCCAGACTTCCTTCGGTCAGTCTTAAAATCATACCAACCGTATAGCTTTTCAAAGGATGTGACAGCTTATATCCTCCGCCTGCTCCTCTTACGCTTTGAACGAAACCTGCTCTGCCGAGAATTGAAATAATCTGTTCAAGATATTTTTCTGATATTGATTGCCTTTTTGCAATTTCTTTAATTGGAATATATCCGCCAGAATCATGCATTGCAAGGTCAAGCATCAATCTTAAGGCATATCTTCCCTTGGTTGAAATCTTCAATTCCTTCACCCTTTTCATTTCCTAATTACAATTAAATATTACAACATTTCAAAAAAACTGTCAAGATTTTTATCATATATTTGCGTAATAAAATGACCTCACAAACGTCAACAGAATTAATGCAAAATATATTAGCATAAATACATTTGTAAACACAATTCTGTATCTCTGTCCCGAAGTGAGAACACATGGCGGCTCATCAGTTATTTTAAGTTCTCTTATCCTTGTAAATATTACATAAACACCTGCAAGCATAAAGACAATCATTATTCCGTAATAAATCCACATCGGCAGGTTATAGACTTTACTAAAGTCAGGATAGCTTGCAAAAAAATTATTTGCTATGTGAATAATGATGGTGGGAATAATGGAATTGCATTTTACTGCAACAAGTCCGAATACAATAGCTCCTGCAAAAGCCGAAACCGCTTGAGGAATATTCCCGTGCATCAGTCCGAATATAAGTGCAGAAAAAAACACCGCAAGCCATTTCCCAAAGGGCTTTAAAAGCGTAAGAATTATTCCTCGATAAATAAACTCCTCAACAATAGGACCAATTATAATTACATATAAAATCTGCACAATAACAACCAAAGCTCCGGGCTTAGATAAGGACATATCCGATTGAGGCACGGTTATTCCCATTTCCCCCATATACACGGTAAAAAAAGAAACGACTACCGAAACCGCAGAGTTAATTGCCATACATGCAGGAAACCATACCGCCGCCTGTTTAACATGCTTTTTCTCAGGTTTCAGCATTTGCGAAAAATTAACCTTCATCAACAGACAAGCTATCAGAATTGTTATTAAAAGACTTAAAACTACGCAGAACAAGTTCCCCAACATGATAAACAGCGATGATGAAATAAGTTCCTTTTGCCCTTGAAGATAGGTTATCACTTTTTCATAGCTTAGTGTAACGCTGTGATTTTTATAAGCATAAACAATATAATAATACAAAGAAATCATCAAATTATTGAGCATGCTGTATATCAGAAGAAGTGCTCCAAGCTTTGAGGCATTAATCCAAAGCGCCCTTTTTTCACGCTTTCTTGCCGCAAAAAGATCATAATCATATTGATTATAGAAATTGCTGTTGTTCATATCATTATAAAACTGCAAGAGATTACCTCCGTGAATTACTATCTCATTGATTCAATAGCTGCGAAAATACGCTGTGCAATATAAGGCTTATTCATTGTATATAAGTGAATTCCGTCAACGCCGTTTGCTATAAGATCTATTATCTGATCTATGGCATAAGCTATTCCTGCGTCTTCCAGAGCCTTTGGATTGTCCTCAAATCTATTTAATATTCTGGACATTTTTCTTGGAATTGATGCACCACACATTGTAGCCATTCTCAAAATTTGATTCTTATTTGTAATAGGCATAATTCCTGCTTCTATCGGCACATTTATTCCTGCAAGGCAAGCCTTTTCACGAAAACTGTAAAAGTCCTCGTTGTTAAAGAAAAGCTGTGACATAAGATGCTCTGCTCCACAGTCAACTTTATGCTTCAAGTTAAGAATATCTGAAACTGCATCCTCACTGTCAGGGTGCGTTTCAGGATAGCAAGCTCCTGAAACATCAAAATCGCCCTTGCTCTTTATATATGCAACAAGCTCGTCGGCATGGGCAAAATCATCCTTTGGCGGAATATCGGGATTTATATCTCCACGCAATGCAAGAATATTGCTGACTCCTGCTTCTTTCAAATTTTCAAGAATAACATCTATGTCTGACTTAGAATTATTTACACAAGTCAAATGAGCAATCGGAAGAATGTTATATTTATTTTTTATTATAGAACATATCTCACAAGTTGAGTTGTCTGCAAGATTTCCCCCAGCTCCGTATGTAACGCTGATAAAATCAGGTTTTAAATCTTTTAAACCATCAAGTGTTTCATATATTGTTTCAATTCCCCCTGCATTTTTCTTTGGTGGAAAAATCTCAAGAGAAAAAACCGGTTTCTTTGATTCAAAAAGCTTTGATATTTTCATTATAAATATTCCTTTCCCAGTAGTAAAATCATTTTAAGATATTATAACACATTATCCACATAAAATGCAAATCATTTTAACAGCACCAACTTTTAATAAAAAGTAAACAAAAAATAGATATTTTATTGCAACTATTGCATTTTGTCAAATAAAGAGTATAATAATCATTATATTAGCACTCACATCTCAAGAGTGCTAAAATGTTCAATAAGGGGCATAGCCCCGTCATTCAAC